>JAHEBI010000094.1 GCA_024642325.1 Eudoraea sp.
TATTTAGTTCAGACTTTGAAATTCAAATGGAACATGATTAACTTATTGTGATAGTGCATATAAAATGACACAGGAAAGGCACCATAATTAGCGCCTTTTTAGTGGCTTATTACTTCTAACCAGGTAAATACCATATCGCACAGGATTAGGCAGGTTCCTGCTGACTTGTTGGTACACCCTCAGGTAGTTCTTTTCCAAAACGGAAGGCATCCTATAATACTGGGATCTCCAATACACTGACATAATCAAGTGCCCTTTCTGAAGCATCAAAATCCGGGTCTGTTCAAACCGGTGCCAGTTCAGAAGTTCCTCTTGAATTGGTCCTGCTTCCCATACTGATATCTACAGTGTTTCCCACTGCACGTGCCTTGCCATCTCGTTTTGGGTACTTTGCTATTGCGGTTATCTGTCAAAAGAAGATGGTTGTACAAGAAATTAATCTTCAATTTTAAATTTAACAGACGCAATTTGCAAAAGGTCAGCCGTTAATTTCTTTGATTGCCCGGCGGGCTATTGGATGATGGAGCGTTTATACGGTTTTCTGGTTTGAAATTGTATGTTGTACATTCCATATATATTAAATACATATGCGCATGGGCCATTCAGCGTTCCTGTTAATTGTATTTACGGTCCGCATGTTATAAATCATACAAAAAAAAACGGCGCCACTTATGGTGCCGTTTTCAAACATGTTTTTACTTAGTTATTCGCTTAGTTCTTAAGGAATTTATAACTCGCTCCAACCATAATCATGGAAGTTGTCATATCATAAGAAACTTCACTACCAGGAACAGCTCCGTAAGGAGGAAAGTCCGGTATTGCCCGAGGATTAAGTATTGGTCCTGAAGTGGCCTTTCCACTAAAGCCCATATGGTAAACACCGTCGATAGCCCAACGATCACTTATTTCATAACTCAAGCCCAGTTGAAATGCATTTTTAATTATTGCCGTGGCTGGTACGCTAAAAAATGCCACATCGCTTTCTATAGGATTGGAACTATAGGTATAGCCAAGTCTTAAAGGCAACCTGTCGATACCTTTAAACTGTACTCCTGCAGACACTATGCTGATGTTCTTCCAGCCAAATCCTGCAACGGAAAAAGTCGGGGTCCATCCTACCGCTGAAAATCCGGAAGCCTTATCGTATTGCACATACCTGTAATCAGCAGCCAGATCAAATTGGCCAACAGAATAACCAAGGCCTAAGGACCAGATAGCAGGATAGTCTATCTTGAATTTATTCTCACCAGTGCTGGAGTCGAGATAAACGTTCTCTAAAGTAAAATCGCCAAAGGACTGCTTCGTTTTATAGGAAGCCCCTGCTGAGAATCCATTTCCCGAATCATAGAATAAACCAAATTGACCTCCAAAACCAAAAGCGGTAGACTTATCTGCAGATGGGTATCCGGCGGTTGGACTTGGATTGGCAGTTGGATTAGGTATTAATTTGAGTGATGCATAGTTGAAAGTAGGTTGAATACCTACAGAGAACTTATCAGAGAGTTCATAAGCATATGTGAATCCTAACTGTAACAAGCTGTAATCAGATTCTATTCGGCCAAATCCTTGCATGTCTTGAGGCATATTAATTGGATTGGTAGTACTTTCAGGAAATGTAACCCCAAATCCGCTGATACCAAAAGCAGACGCGCCAAATGTATGCCTGCTGCCTTCTTTTCCCCATACCACGGCTAAAGCTGGTAAAGGAGAGACACCCCTGTCGTCAGCGGTTGTGCCGCTAAAAAAGTTTCCCGTTGGTATTCCACCGCTGTCAAATTCGGGCACAGTGGAACTCAATTCGGGTGAGGAGAAGAATAAACCAATGTCCAATTTTACAGTCGTCCCATCAAATGTTGAAATAGAAGCAGGGTTCCATTGAATCGCACCGGAAATATCCAAAGGCTGGCCGGTTGCGGCCCCACCCATAGACATGTTTACGGCTCCAACGCCCTGCATAATATGGCCTGTCTGTGAATACGCGGCAGTTGCGAATATTAGAAAACAAAGTTTCAAAAAATATGCTTTCATGTTTATTGAATTTATGCAACTAAAAATAAATCCTAACCGCTTGAATCAAAGGCTGTTTTTTACTGATAATTGCTGGTTAAAAACTAGATTAAAGGACAAAATTAAGTTCAAGGTTTTCAACTAAATATGACAATTATCATAGTCTTAAATCAGATAAAATGTCGACTTAATCATTGTGATTTTAGTTTAAAATAATTAAGGTTAAAACCTGAGAAATGTCCCGTATTTATTAATCTTTATGCTTGTGACCCATTTTATTTCTATCAAAGAATTTGTTGTGTAACTTATGTTACAGACACAAAAAGTTTGTGTGTTTCCATCTGTTATAGTAATGTATGAATAACGAAAATGTCAGGTCATTTAAGCCCATGTAAATTAAATATCCTTACGGGTCTGATTTGCTGAGGTGTGTGGATTATTTCAAGCCGCTCACTAAATGAGATTATTATAAGGAATAGGCTTAAAAAACCTTCGGAGAGGTAGTTTTAATAATGGGTGTTTTTATCAATTAAAAGGAATTTTTTGAAGGAGATAGTTGCCACAATGATAAATGTCATTCTTTTTTAATTAGCTAAGAAAGAGCTTTGTAACTTAAGTTACCGGGCAAATGCTAATTGCTTACTACATTTATGACGTAACCTCAAAATTACTAAAATGAACATTGAACAGATTTATACCGGATGCCTGGCGCATGCGGCATATTATTTGGAAAGTAAGGGTGAAGCTGCAATCTTCGATCCATTAAGGGAAGTTGAACCTTATATTGCAAGAGCAAAAAAGGATAAAGCAACCATAAAATATGTTTTTGAGACCCATTTTCATGCAGATTTTGTGAGTGGCCATTTGGATCTTAAGAAGAAGACCGGGGCAGAAATTGTTTTTGGGCCTACTGCTAAACCCGGTTATGAAGCTACAGTGGCCAGGGACAATCAAATTTTTAAGGTTGGCGATTATCAGGTTAAGGTATTACATACCCCCGGGCATACCATGGAGAGTACAACTTATCTGTTAATTGATGAGAATGGCAAAGAACATGGGCTGATAACCGGCGATACCTTATTTATTGGTGATGTGGGAAGACCGGACCTTGCCCAACATGTTATTTCTGAACTCACTGAGGAAAAATTGGCAGGCTATTTATACGATTCGCTCCGCAATAAAATCATGCCGTTAGATGATAAATTAATTATATACCCCAATCACGGGGCGGGTTCTGCCTGTGGCAAAATGATGAGTAAGGAAACTACAGACACTTTGGGACATCAGAAAAAAGTTAATTATGCACTGAGGGCCAGTATGACCAAGGATGAATTTATAAAGGAACTCCTTACTGGTTTAACTGCTCCCCCAGGTTATTTCCCCCAGAATGTTTTGATGAACATAAAAGGGTATGAAAGTCTGGACACCATTAAAGAAAGAGGGGAGAAGCCACTATCCCCGGATGCCTTTGAGGTGGCTGCAAATGAAACAAAAGCTTTAATGCTGGATACGCGAACACCAGGTGATTTTGCAAAAGGACATATTCCCAATAGCATAAATATAGGACTTGATGGGAATTTTGCACAATGGGTTGGTGAAACCATTCCTGATGTCAAACAGGAAATATTGTTAATAACCTATCCGAATAAGGAGGAAGAGGCTATAACCAGACTTTCAAGGGTGGGTTATGACCATACCATTGGTTTTCTGGAAGGGGGATTTAATAGTTGGAAAAAAGAAAAAAAGCAGGTTGAAAGAGTTAACAGGATTACAGCAAATCAGTTTGAAAAGGCATATTTTGGCGAAGGGCCGCTTGTTTTCGACGTAAGGAAAAAAAGCGAATTTGATACCGAACATGTTATTGGCGCCATAAATGTTCCATTAAACCAATTGAATCAGCATCTTTCTCAATTCCCAAAAGATAAACCCTTTGTACTGTATTGTGCAGGAGGTTACCGCAGTATGATCGCTGCATCTATCCTCATGCAAAAAGGTTGGGAAGATTTCGTGGATGTTGTTGAAGGATTTGATGAAATCAAAAATACAAGCGTTAAAAAATCGGATTATATATGTCCGACAACAATGTTATAAAAATTTGTTTTTAGAGTTGTTTTGGTTGATTGTTAAGGGAATGACCAAATTCTTTTGGTCGTTCCCTTTCCTACCAAAATTTTAATAATTTAATATAAGAGATATATCAATGTCATTATTTAAAACACTATTCGGGTCAAAAATTGAGCAATCAGATAAATTTGAAATTCTGGAGGCCTCAAAGTACAAAGAGGCTATCTCAGGTTCTAAAGTTCAGTTGGTGGATGTAAGAACTGCTAAGGAATATCAACGAGGGCATATTGGAAATGCCATCAATATTGATTTCTTTAATGCAGGAGAATTTCAAAAATCATTTGAAAAATTGCAAAAAGACAAACCTGTTTATCTGTATTGCCAGTCTGGGAACAGGAGTCAAAAAGCGGCAAGAAAACTTATTCAAATGGGATTCGAAAAGGTGTATGACCTAAAGGGCGGAATTTTAAGATGGCACTAAGCATGTAGATACATAATCAAATAAAATAATTTTAATTATGAAAGCCTCAGTAATAGTTCAAAACCTCAAATGCGATGGTTGTGCTAAAACCATCACTTCCAGATTGTCAGAAATGAATCAGCTTTCTGACATTTACGTTGATACAGAAACAGCATCAGTTCATTTTACATACGAAAATATAGACGATGCAATTTTGGTCAAGGATAAGCTAAAGGCATTGGGATATCCTTCTATTCAATATAAAAATAGCCTTTCAGCTAAAGCGCGTTCTTATGTGAGCTGCGCAACGGGTAAAATGTTAAAATAATGAAGTACATTTTGCTTCTTGCGCTTTTGATAGTTTTGGCGTCATGTAAGGATTCGCCAAAATCCACTATGGAGTTTAATGATAGAAGTTCAGGAAGCGAACTTATAGCTGATTTATCTCAGCCAGGAAAAGATTTACTGGAAAAGGAATGCTACATCTGTCATAATCCTAATTCGGCACAGAATGAAATGATAGCACCCCCTATGATTGCAATCAAGAAGCACTATATTAAAGAGACAGCATCCAGGGAGCAATTTGTAATGGAGATAATGAAATGGGTAAAAAATCCCAGCAGAGAAAATTCTAAAATGCCAGGAGCTTTGAAAAAATTTGGGATAATGCCCTACCAATCGTTTCCGGAAGATACAATTATGCAAATTTCGGAATATCTGTATGACAATGATATTGATGAACCGGATTGGTTCCGAACTCAAATGAGGAAAGGCCAGGGGAAAGGAAAGGGCAACAAAAAGGAAAAAGGAATGGGGGAATGTTCCGCGAATTGTAAGGGGGAGTGCAAACATATGAGTAGGGTTGTCGTCGACACACTGGATAAATTCAAGAAATTGGGTCAGAAATATGCATCAGAGGCAAAAGCAGCATTAGGCAAGAAATTAATGAAGGCTATTACCGAAAAGGGACCGGATGGCGCAGTTGAATTTTGCAGTGCCAATGCACTACCACTTACAGACAGCCTGTCTTTGATATACGGGGCTAAAATAAGGCGAGTTACGGATAAACCCCGTAACCCATTAAACAAAGCCAATGAAAAGGAGTTAAGTTTTATAGCGGACTTTAAAGAAATACTGGCGTCAGGAAGCCCTGTAGATCCAATTTTGGACATAAAGGATGGGCAGATAGACTTCTATTATCCCATTACAACAAACGCCATGTGCCTTCAGTGCCATGGGGTGTCAGAAGAAAAGATCGCAAAGTCCACTTTAACTATACTGGATAAACTTTATCCGGAAGATATGGCCCGGGATTACCAGGACAACGAGGTCAGAGGTATCTGGGCCATAAGTTTTAAAGAAACTAATTAAAAGGATATTTTACCTATTATTCATCCTTGGGTTTCCCAAAGCCATATATTTCCTGATGCACAAAATCATGTGGAAACTTTTCATCTCCGGGGAAACCCAATTCTATTGTTCCGCTGTCTTCCGGAACATAATTAGTTTTAAAAATATAATCCCAGAGACTTAAACTGATGCCAAAATTAATACCATATTTCCCTTCAGGTAAAGCCTTTACATGATGATAAAGATGCATGACCGGATTGTTTAAAATATATTTCAATGGGCCATACGTAATTTTAATATTGGAGTGATTTAAATGACCAATGGTAATAGCCATAAAATGAACCACATATGCCTGCTCCGGTTCAAATCCACCCAGAATCATTACGCCGAAAACTTTTAGGGGTTTGTATAAGATATTCTCCATCCAGTGGTAGCGCAGATGGGCTGCAAACCCCATTTCCTTAACAGAATGATGCACTTTATGAAAATTCCATAGGAAATGATACTTGTGAAGCAGGATATGAGTAAACCATTGTACAAAATCTAAAACAATAAAAAACAAAAGTAGTTGCAACCACATTGGATATGAGGAAATATCTACTATAGCAAGACTTTTAGATGTAATTCCAAGGTCGCTGAATAATGCTTCTAATAATTTATAGAATCCACTTATGGCAATAGCGAACATGAAAAAATTAAAGAACATATAAAAAGCATCCAGCCAAAAGTCTTTTCTGAAAATAGATTGGTCCTTTCGCCAAGGAAAAAGAATTTCCAGAATCCAAACTGCTAAAGAAATTGCCACGAGGCCCCAAAAATAGTTCGTATACCATGGAACTTCAAAGATAATAGACTTCCAGGTCCAACTTACACTTCCCGAAAATGCCGAAACAAAAGCGTCAATATATTTTTCCATAATCATTTATTTTTATAATTCAATACTATCTTTTGAATCGATTTTCAGGTAATTTTAAATCGTATGCAATTCTTTAATGGACCTGAAATCAATTATTTTTAAATGTTTTTTGTTGTAAATATTTATCAATTCTTTACCGCTGTAAAATGTTTTTTTATGCTAATCTTTGAGATCATACCATTGAATATCTGATAATATTTCACGTCTTCCCTTTTTACCTGGTGGATAATTGGTGACCAGGTAATTTACAATTATTGCTTCATTTTTTCCCAGATCCCACAAATTTTGAGTTTCCTGCATCCATTTGATAGTAGCGATCCACCGTTCCTCATTCATTCTGTTTTGAGTCACCAGTTTTGCAGAATGACAATTGGTACAATTGTTTACCACAGTCATTAATCCATCGGCATCTATAAGTCCGGTTCGCACATGAATACCATTTTCAATCTTATCAAAATCATCTGATTCCGGGATAGCTACATATTCCTGTTCAATTTTTACCTCTTTTTTGCTGGTCCATTCCGGATTAAATAACAGGAGCAGGATTCCGATGGCAGCTACAATAAATAAGCTGAATAAACCCACCATAAGTCTATAGATGGCCTTTACCTGTTGTTTAAATTTAGAGTGCTCCTGCATTTATGTAACCTTTATAGCAATTCTATGGCATGCGTTATTAAGATAACCCTTTGGATTCCAGCCCGGTATAAGCATAGGCTGACTTACGCCCCGGGAATCAGTGGCCCGTGCCCAAACTTCATAATACCCTTTCTGTGGTAAATCTATAGCCGCATTAAAATGCTGCCATGCCAATCTGTTTATCGGTTTTTCAATTGCACAGGATTTCCATGTGGAACCAAAATCTATGGAATATTCCATCCGTTCTACTTCAAGATCACCTGCCCATGCATGTCCCCGGATGTCCAATTTTTGACCTTCTTTAATCATAGCCCCGGATTTGGGATAAGTGATTAAAGATTTTACCGGCATTGATTCAATAA
>JAHEBI010000095.1 GCA_024642325.1 Eudoraea sp.
CGCGGTACAATCAGATACCACCCATCCATTATCCAGATAACTAAATGTCCACCCACCTGCCCTGGGAAGGCGATGGTACTTAAATGGGTCTTTTAGCTCCTTCATCACCTGATTATCCAGCAGGAATTTTCGGGTTTTTAGGGCTAAAGGCTTTAAATCAGTATCATTTGCATCTTTGCCAATAGCCTGAAGATAAAATCCACAATCCCAGGTATACGTATTGGTAAAACCCTGCATCAAAATTTCATCATCATTTTCCCATAGGTATAAGGGCAGTTTTTCCCAGGACTTTTCCAGTTTTTCCTTTTCGCCTTTAAAATAATAAACCAGCGTATTGTACACGGCATTTACAGGAGCTTGTCTTATAAAGGCTGAATTTTCATCTTCGTATTCTATATGTTCATAGACTAAAGCAAGTGCCTTCTTTTTAATGAACTTTGGGATCACAGGATCAATTCTTTTGATCCACCACATAGAAATTTTAAATATCCGTGTTTCCGGAAAAATATTATCTGTATCAGCAAATGTCCCCCTGTGTTTTGCGAAATTAATCTGGTCAAAAGGTTGCTGATATAGTTCTTTCCGCAATTCCAGTATTAAACCGTCTGGTTCTATTGTAAGTCTTTCGCGATAGAAGTAGCACATTGGTAAATAAATAATCCTTACATAACCCGAAATTTTGCGCGGATGAAAAGGAAACCAACTGGGTAACAAATAGAGTTCAGGGGGAACGGGAGCCACTCCTTTATAAGAGTATAAATTGAGAAATGACAATATAAATTTGCACCAGCTCGCTGAATATAAGGGCCCGCCTTTCTCATGTATCCAATTCAACGCATTTTTCAATTCTGGTTCTGAGGCAGAATGTTCCAAAAAACGAAGGGCAACATAATTAATTATGGTGGTAAAAACAGTGCCCGCTTTTGATTCCTGATGTATTCCAAAGCTACCATCTGCCAATTGATGCCTCAGAATATAGTTGCTCATCTTGGTTTTTGTTTCCAAAGGCATCGGTTGTGCGCAAATTCTCATCGCGAAAATGTACAACGGTAAAAGAAAAAAGGGACCATCATAAGGCACGGGCCAGGTTCCTTCTTCCGTTTGATTTGCAGCCATCCAACCGTAAATATTTTGGATTGCCTTCGCAATTTTTTGCTGTTGATCAACCATTATAGGTTATTGAGTTTCAATTTATGGCAATGAATCCATTAACCTGGGCATACCTGTAATTGATGGTAGGTTTGAAGAATTTATTTGCATGGTAAATATAATTCAATTTAGTTTTGGAATTTTCTCTATTTACAGCCCTTTGCAGTTTTGGGCAGAAGAAAAACAATTGAAATTATTTGGTTTTGCCATGAAAGCAATACATTTGTATAGCAGTTCTAATAATTATCCTTACCGTTTGCTTTTCGCTGTTTTCTTATGAAGGAAAATCTGGCTGGAAATAAATTAGGTGATATTTAAAAAAGATAAATGTCAAATACCGTAGTTGAGAAAAAAGTTGATGTCCTGATTGTTGGCGCAGGTATAGCCGGTGCAACTCTTGCCGCCAATTTGGCTAAAATGGGTAAGAATATTGTGGTTGTTGAAAGAGACCTAAGTGAAAGAGATGTCATTATAGGTGAATTATTACAACCAGGGGGAGTGCAGAAGCTACAGGAAATGGGATTTACTTCATTTTTGGAGCATATAGATGCCCAACCTGTTTACGGTTATGATATTATTTATAAAGAAAGGGATTATCTTATTCCTTATCCCAATAAAAATGGTGAGCCATCTGGTTTTGGATTCAGAAATGGGGCATTTTTACAAAATATCAGAAAACACATTTTAGCTCATGGCAACATTAGGGTAATTGAGGGTACGGTAACCCAATTAATTGAAAAAGATAATGTTATACTAGGGGCTACTTATAAATCCAAACTGGGCGTAGATGAAGAAAATGTATATGCCCAACTTACAGTGGTTACTGATGGCCCTTTGTCCAATTTCAGAGAGAAATTATCCAATCCGGTTAAAAAAGTAAACGGGTATTTCCTTGGACTATTATTGAAAAATTGCGAATTACCTTTCGCCAATCATGGGCATCTTGTGATGGGGGACCACCCGCCCATGGTTATTTACCCTGTAACCTCTAGATCCTGGAGGGTCTTAATAGATTTTAAAGGAGAAAAACCTCCCAGGTTGGGCCGGGATTTTAAGAAATTCCTTTTGGAAGAATTTGAACAGGCAATACCCCAATCTGCAAGGTCTGCCTTTGTAGCTTCAGTTGAGGAAGGGAAGTTTAAGACGTTTCCCAATCACAGGCTTCCCGCGTGCCCCAATAAAAAAGCAGGCGCTGTTTTATTAGGGGATGCATTAAATATGCGGCACCCATTAACAGGGGGAGGGATGACCGCCGCATTTAATGATGTACTGAGGTTGAGTACTAATCTGGAACGTGTTACCGATTTTAGTGACAGCAGGCAGGTTAGAAAAGCCATCGATAAGTTTTATGAAACACGCCACCTTGGAACCCAAACAACAAATATTTTGGCAGATGGCCTTTATGGGGTTGTCTATAATCGGGATTTAAGACAAGCGTTTTTTGAATACGTAAGCAGGGGCGATAAGTATGCCGAGGAAACCTGCTCTATTCTTGCCGGGCTTAACAAAGACAAGAAATTGTTATTGAATCATTTCATTGGAATGGCGCGTTATGGAACCCAATTAAAGATAAATTCAGAAAAGTCGGGAGTTGTGGTTACAGAATCAATTACCATGGTTAAGGATGCTGTAGGTATTATTACCCCTTTACTTCTTTCCGAAAAACCGGATCCCGGAAATAGATTAATGCTGGAAGCCTTAAACCGGGTTATTTAAAATCAGTACAAAATTTAAAAGCATTATAATGTTTGATTTTATAATTATTGTCATCCGGACTTTAATAAAATGGCGGAAATACAATCCTCTTAGTAAATATCCATTTGGACACTTTTATTCACCTATTGTATCCAGAGCTGAACTTGTTGAATTGGAAAACCAAATATGGGGAGAAGGAGGCCAGGATTTTATCATGGGGATAAATTTAAACCTCGAGAATCAACTTTTATTATTAAAAGAATTTTCTAAATATTATCCGGAAATGCCTTTTAAGGATGAAAAGCCGGACAAACACAGATACTGTTTTAACAACGGGGCATATGCATATACAGATGCGATAGTGCTTTATTCTTTTATCAGGCATTTTAAGCCAAAAAGGATCATAGAGATTGGCTCCGGGCATTCATCCGCAGTAATGCTCGATACCCGTGAGGCATTTGTAAATGATATTAACATTACATTTATTGAGCCTTATCCAAAAAGACTTTATAGGCTTTTTAAAGACAATGACAGAGACAATTGTACGGTTTTGGCAAAAAAAGTTCAAAATGTTGAAATTAGTGAGTTTCAAAAATTACAGCGCAATGACATTCTTTTTATTGATAGCAGCCATGTGTCAAAAACAGGAAGCGATGTAAACTACGAGATATTTAAGATATTACCGGCTTTAAATTCAGGTGTTATTATTCACTTCCACGACGTATTCTATCCTTTTGAATATCCCAAGAGCTGGGTTTCTGAAGGAAGGAACTGGAATGAGGACTATTTATTAAGAGCATTTTTGAGTTATAATGATCAATTTGAAATAGTACTTTTTTCAGATTTTATTCATCAACATCATAAGGCAGCTTTTGAGGAGATGCCACTTACCTATAAAAATACCGGGGGTAATCTATGGATTAGGAAGGTATAACCCTCACATCCACAGAAATATAGGCTTCAAATGTTTCATCACGAAGCACCTTCCTAAAATCAGTCTGAAGCTACCTGTCAGGCCTCAGAATCAGGAAGATTAACTCCTTTTAGTAAAATGATAACACCCATTAGTGCGAGCCAAATAACTTTAATATGAAATAAGGGCTTGTAGATTTCAAAATTATCAGGAATCCCCATAATGATGCCCATTGCCGCGAGGCCCAAAATAAGGGTAAACCATCCCAACGCAAGGTTTACGATTTTCCATTTGACCAACCCAAAACCCAGAAGGACCAGGCCAACACCTGAAAATATGCGTCCGAAGCGAACAAAACAAGTAACATATTGGTTTGTGAAAAGGATATTGTCCATAAACTCCTGAACTTCAGCAGCTGATACTCCCATGGTCTTGCCAACTCCCCAGGCCCCGAAATTATAATAAAATGCAGATGCGATAGCCAGGGTCATTGTCCCAATTACTATCATTCCTGCACCCGGTACGAGCACAACCCTGTAGGGTTTTTTAGCTGTTATAGATGCCAGGGCAAATATGGCTATCGCCATGGTAACCCAACCAAAAATATGAAAACGAAACATCCATATCCAGTACCATAAATCCTCTTTAATTATAGCAAAGTCTGAAGCGACAATGTATTCGCCTATATGATGTGGAGAAAGTGCCCAGCCACCCCATAGTAAAACAGCGGCAAAAATGAATGCCCACCCTGTGAATTTAGTTTCGAAATCTTTTTTCATGATAATACAGTTGAATAGTTATTAATTAATACAATTTACAAAAAACCATTTTTTTAATTTGCTGGTTGGTTAAATTTCTGATCAGAAAACGTTTTCCGGGTTCCCGGAGACATCATATATTTTTCTGCTTTTATTTAAATCAAAAGTCAAGATGTATTTTATTTTCTTTATTACCAATGACCTCTATCATATGATAACACGGAAATTCCAAAAGATTTAAAGCAGTAAAGGCAGACAGGGTTCCCGTGCTTCCATAACCTGCCCCGATTATTTTTAAGCTCATATCTGGTGTCCTTTATTTCACATACAATCCCGGCCTGTCTATGTTACAGAACAAATAATTCTTTAAACCTGGCAATATGATATCCTTTTGATATCACCAGTTTGGATTGTTCGCTTTCCGGGTTCAGCATTGGATTCGTGTGGTTCATATGAATAAACCAAACTTTGTTTTTTTCTTTGGAAGGTAAATCTTCGAAAAGTTGCATGCTCTCCAATACAGTGGGGTGTGGAATCTCTGATATATCCCTGTTATCTATTTCTTTCTCACTATAAAACCCTGCATCCAGAAAAGCATAATCAACCTGTTTTATCTCATCAATAATATTTGTTTCCCATTTGTACCATTTGTCAATATCCGGGATGAAAAGGGCTGTTTTATCCGGACCAATTATCTTGTATCCCACAGTTTCCGAATACTCATCCCGATGTGGCACAAGAAACGGGATGACACTAAGGTTTGAGGTAAGCGAAATTTCCTTCCCGGCATTTATAGTTTGTAATGAAATATTCTGATTCTTCACTAGCTGGCTCCAGGGCCCATTATTCCTTAAATATTCATTCATAACCGGCATTGCAAATACGTTGATATTTGCAGCCCCCAATGCTTCTGTCCCAAGATACATAAGACCGGTGTAATGACCTATATGGGCATGCGTAAGGAAAATACCATCAGCTACTTCATTGATGTTTTCCGGGAGGTAATATTTTAGTATTTTAAGCTGTTCCGTCATATCAGGAGTTGCATCAAACAAATACTTCCTGTTGTTTTCAGGATCAACAACACCCAAAGAGACTACTTTTCTGCTAGTTTCCGGATTTTGGAATAGTCCACGGCAACACTCCTTTTTACAGCCAATATGGGGCGAACCGGCATCCTGTACATTGCCCAGAACTATTAATGAAGTTTGGGTGGCTGCATTTTGAACTGCAGCCGGTGTCCTTATTGTTTTGTCTGCATTATGACAGGCAAAAAGGCTGGCAAAAATTAATGGATACAGTTTTTTCATGTATTTCATCTTTTCTTATCGGTTAATTTGGGCCCACTCAGTCCAAGAACCATCATAAACCGATTTTTCATTTTTTAATACCAACTCACAGGCGAGCAGGATAATACAGGCCGTTACTCCTGAACCACAGCTAAAAATAAGGGGTTTTTGATTAATATCCGTTTTAGTTAATATCTCCAAAAGCTCCTCCTGTGCCTTAAACTTTCCATTTTCCAGGACATTGGGATATGGTAAATTCAAGGACCCCGGTATATGTCCGCTGGGTAAGCCTTCTCTGGGTTCGGGGGCTGTTCCTTCAAATCTGCCAGATGAACGTGCATCAATCAGAACAGACTCCTGCAAGCTTACATTTGACTTAATAAAATCATAATCCTTAACCATTTCAGGTTGAAAATTGGATTTAAAATTACCGGGCTTAATATCTTGTTTTTGAGGTACAACGGTTTCATAACCCTGACTTATCCAATCAGGAAGGCCGCCATTGAGCACTGATATGTTTTGATGCCCCATAACAGTGAACATCCACCATACCCGGGGACTCAAATAAATCCCAAGATTGTCATAGACCACAATTTTACTGGTTTTGTTAATCCCCAGCTTTCTGCAGCTATTTTCAAATTGTTCAGGGCCCGGAAGTGTATTGGGAAGTTCACAGGTGGTATCACTAAACTCATTTTTCAGGTCAAAATACCTGGCTCCCTTAATTTGTACATTTTTAAAATCAGAATTATTTGGTTCAGCACTGGCATCTAACACTACTAATTCCGGATCATTTAAATTTTTTTGTAGCCAATAAGAACTTACGAGTGGTCCTGTCATAAATAGTCCTATATTTTTTAACTCCCGGCAGATTAACTTTTATTGAATTGTATTAATCTAAGGCCTTATTACAACTGTAAATTAAGAATTGATTGTATCAAATTCAATAAATTCAAATTCTGGCGACGATTCTAACAATTGTCTTAATATTTCTGCATGGCCATTGCCAAAAATCACCAGAATTCTGTCGTCCGTGTTTTCTGTTATCTGCTGTAAATTTCTAAATATCCGCAAATTTCTGTTATACCACCAAATGGACAGAATATCGGCACCACGACCATTATCTAACTTAAAGTCACCTACCAAATATGCACCGAACCCATACTGATGTGATTCTTTGGAATTTATATGTTTTAGATATTCCAGTAAATTGACTTTTGGAATATTCCCGGAATTTTCTTTAAACCAGGCCTGATAGTATGCATTGTAAGGATCATCATTTTGAAAATCGAAATCGCGAAAAAGTTTTTCAAAATAGACACTATCCAGTTTTATCAAATCTTCATCATAGGAGGTCGCATTTATGCTGTACAAGGTGTCCAGTTTTAACTCCGAAGCCAATCTAATGGCAAGTTGGAAGCGTTCATCCCTTTCATCCCTGTATTTTCCTTCATTGTAACCCCTTAATTTATCTGTAGCCTTCCAACTATCAAAGGCCTCAATGGCAATTTTTGTGGGTTTAAATTCTTTTATATATTCTACCACATCTGTTACTTCAGACTTCTTTGGCTCAACCAGAACATCAATCTTATCTTCATCTGCAGTTTTATTAACATCCAGGCCGGGATAATCAAAATGAAAAGTACCTACCACCATAACTCTGGTTTTTTCTTTTGGAAAGAATTCCGAGGCCGGTTTTAAATAAGATGTTTCAACAGGTTCTGATTTTTGAGAACAGGAGCATAGAATTACAAAGATTAGTAGTAAGGAGACAGGCTTCATTAGGATCATTTTATTGGTTTAAACAACTGATGGAATTTCCGGTATGATTAACTTTTTGATTTATATATTGAATACAATGGTAAAACCTTTCAGGGTTATTGATAGGAAGGAATAAAAACTTCCAGTACGGCTTTTTTAATTAAGCGGGGGGGTAATAATCCCTGTCCCAATACAAAATCATGAAAAGCCAGCTGATCGAATTTT
>JAHEBI010000096.1 GCA_024642325.1 Eudoraea sp.
GGCTTTTCGGAGAACATAAACTGTATTTGTGCCTAGAAAAATTTCCTTAGCCCCTGTTGCCCCTTGAGTTCCCATCACTACCATGTCAATCTCCTTTTGTATTGTCACTTCATTGATCTCATCTGTGAGTGTATTAAAGGCTGAAATTATGCTATAGGAATGCTTAGGGTTTTTATAGGCTTTTTTCACGTCCTCAAGCGTTTTTTCTAAACCGGCCAGCGAAATATCAACGTCTGAATCAGGAATAGCACTAAACAAAGGACCCCCAAGCATGTAATCCATGCGGTAAAAGGAAGGGGTGTAGGTGTGCAGTATATAAAAATTACATTTTATATTCTTAAATAACTCCATGGCATAGGAAATAGCGTTCCAGGAATTTTTAGAAAAATCGGTTGGAAGAAGTATGTTCATCGTAATGGTATTTAAATCCAAATTTATCAACATCCCGATAAAAGCACTATGATATTAATCAGTACAGCTTATTTGAAAAAATGAATATACCGGCAGTTTATTAAAAACAATTAATATGGTTCAAATGACCAAAATCATTTCTAATGGCAGTAGTACTTCTCATCTTTAAGGTTCACTTTAAAACTATTATCATGGCACTAAATTTTAATCAGTATGCGACAGAGGGTAACACATTTCTAAAAGATTATACAAAAGAAATGAACCTTGGAAACGAAAGAGATAAAGCGGGCAGAATATTAACTTCTATTCTCCACGCCCTGCGCGATGTAATTTCAACAGAGGAATCTTTGCAATTCATTGCACAACTTCCCATGTTTTTAAAAGCGGTTTACGTAAACGGATGGACTCTTAAAAATAGGAAGAAGCTGAAAATAAAACATATGGAAGAATTTATAGAGCTCATACGAAAACACGATGGCCCTTCAGCTATTAATGATTTTGAATACAGTGATGAAGTAGCGGAGCAATATATAGATACCACCTTTATTTATCTGAGAAAATACATTTCCCTGGGTGAAATGGAAGATATCAGGGATGGCTTGCCCAAAGACCTTAAGAGTATGATTTATTCAAATATCATGTTTTAAACCCTGAGAAGAGACAGGCATTTCTTTAACTGTGCAACAAACAAGCTAACAACCGGCTACAGGCTCATTTTGGGATGACGAAGGTCATTTTAAAGTTTAAAGCCTCAGCGTAATTTAGCACTTATATAAACATTTTTAATTTACAATCCCATGAAAACGATGATCCCGCTTTTCGCTTTTATCTTAATGCCCATTTTATTCTTTGCACAGGAACTTACCGGACTTGATGAAATAGCACCATTTAGTGAAGGATTAGCTTCAGTAAGAAAAGGGAACGAATGGGGCTTTATTAATAAAGAAGGTCAATTAGTAATAGATTTTAGAGATGATCTTGTTTGGAATAACACCATCAATACATCTGTAAATGATGTTAGTAGCATACGTTATCCTCAATTTAAGGATGGCAGATGTATGATTAAAAAAATACTGGAAGAGGAGGAGATTCCAACATATGGTTTTATTGATGCAGAAGGCAAGGTAATCATCGAACCTGAATATTTGAATTTAACTGAATTCAATGAAGGATATGCCGTTGGCATCCTGGTAACCAAAAGCTTTAGAGGAAAAAACAATTTCCAACTGAACATCTATGATTATAAATTCAGTGAAGTGCTTTTGGATACTGCCGGAGATATTATGTTACTTATCAATAACAGAGACGGGATTTCCATGTCCAAAAGGCGTTATGAATTACCTCAACTCCGTGCAAAATTTCTATCGGTTAACACTTTGGCCGTAAAATCACCGGCAAATAAATGGGAAATCCGAAAACTGGAATTATAAAAGCACAAACATGTCACGATTAAAAGACAAAGTTGCCATCATCACAGGAGGAGCAGCCGGAATAGGCAAGAAAACAGCAGCATTGTTCCTTGATGAAGGGGCAAGCGTTATGCTCGTCGATCTCGATAAAGAAAGACTTGAAACTACTTTAAAAGAATTGAATTCACCCAAATTGGCTTATTTCGTGGCAGATGTTTCCAATCCGGTTGATGTAAAGCACTATACTGATGAAACCATTTCCAGATTTGGCAAAATAAACATCTTTTTCAACAATGCGGGGATAGAAGGGAAATCCAGTTCCATTGAGGACTATCCAAATGACATATTCGACAAGGTAATAGCGGTCAATCTTAAGGGAGTTTGGTATGGCTGCAAATACGTAATCCCCAGGATGGCCGAAGGTGGCTCTGTCATCATTTCTTCCTCGGTAGCCGGACTAAAAGGGTTCAGGGGTTTAGGAGCTTATGTGACCAGTAAGCATGGTGTTATTGGAATAATGAGGGTGGCTGCCTTAGAATTTGCAGATAGAAAAATACGTGTAAATACCATACATCCGGGACCGGTTAATACCCAAATGATGCGAAGAATAGAAACAGATATTTCTCCTGAAAATTCGGCTGAGGTTCAAAAAGGTTTTGAAGCAATTGTTCCCTTGGGCAGGTATGCAGAAGCTTCAGAAATTGCCGATATGGTATTATATCTCGCATCAGATGAAAGCAGCTACGTGAACGGAAATACCTATGTGATAGACGGTGGATTGATGGCTGGATAAAAATATGTTTATGAGTTCCATTTTATCAAATAAAGGGATCAGCCTAGTATTAGCACTACTTCATACCCTAATTTGGAGCTGCAAGGAGAAGCCTGTTATAAATAAGCCCTTTAATGAGGTTAAAGTTACCAGGCAAATTACCCCGGAAATAAAAGAGCTGCTACAATTTGCGAAAATCCCTTTTACCGATACAACAACTGTTTCCCGTTTAATTCAATTTAAGTTAATTGATGAAAATGGCGAAGTCAGGCTATCGGATTCAGAAGAAAACACAAAGGCTTACAGAAACCTCATAAAAGGAAAAGCAACTTCCGTACTGCCCATATTTGAAATAATTGGATCGGACCAGGTCATACTTGTCGTTCAAAACAGGGGAAATATTGGTAACATCTGGGCCAAAATCCTGTTGAACAAAAAAAGTAAGGAAACACTGGACATTTCATTTGATCATATGGCTGAATCTGAGGGGTATGGTGCCGGAATCACACTGGGAACTTTTGAAAATCAATTTGTTGGAAAAGTATTAGACCCGGTTTCAAATAGCTTTGGTTTAAATCAGAAGGGAAAGGTCTTAATTATGGGTGTTCATATGATTGATGGCATCTCCGGAGCTACCATAACCAGTAAAGCCACGGTAGAAATGATGAATCGGGGCATGCAAAAATACCAGAACTATCTGGACCAAACATCAGACCATTTGAAAGAGTTTATGGACCAGTGAAGTGGTAATTGCTGCGCCTGGACAACCCGTTGAATTCACGGAAAAGCAGGTGGACTGAATTAAAAAGACACTGGCCGGAAATACGGATGTAGGGTGGACTTTCTTCTTTATGCATGAGCCTTATTGGGAAAATCCTTCAGAAAGCTTTAAAGCAATAGTAGAAATGGTGAAAGACAGGGACCAGCAGTTGGTTCATTCCACCATGATGGCCCTGGAAATGCAGATTATATAATGTGGGTAACTATGACCGTAATGGCTATGAAAAATAAATGGCCTATGCAGCATACATTTTACTCCAAAGTCTGTTAATCCGAGTTCCTGATTCCAGGCCTTTTACAATATGGAATCAACTTCCTATGAGTCCTCTTTTTTGGGTATTCTGGGTAAAACTTCTTCAGGAAATGGAAAGAGTATGGTAGAGTTTTTTTCGGCTGCAATATTGGATAATGTCTGATATAACCTCAGCTTTATCGCAGAAGGTGATTTATCTATCTGTAATCCTGCCTCCAGTAATTTGCCGGCAGCCTGCTCTTCGGCCTCGGCAAGAATTATCCTGGACCTTCTGGATCTCTCGGCCTCTGCCTGACCAGCCATCATACGCCGCATGTTTTCGGGTAATTGTATGTCCTTGATCTTTACATCTATAATATCTATCCCCCAAGCGTGTGTTTCCTTTTCTACGATACTCTTAATATTTTTGCCCATTTCCTCGCGCTTTGATAAGATAGTATCCAGTTCTACTTTTCCACAAACATCCCTAAGTGCGGCCTGAGAAAGTTGTGTGATGGCAAAAGAAAATTCCTCAACTTCCAGGACAGCCTTTTCAGGATCATAGATCTTAAAAAAAACCACCCCGTCTATACTGCAGGGTACGTTATCTTCGGTCATTACTTCCTGGGACACAATATTTATGGTAATGACCCTGATATCGACTATTTGGATGGTATCAACAATAGGTATTATCCACCTGAAGCCAGGTTGTAATGTTTTAATATATTTCCCGAATCGAAATTTTAATGCCCTTTTGTATTCAAAGACAATTCTTATCCCTACCAGCAAAAAGAGTAGAAACACAATGGTGAATATAAATAGTAAACTCATATCGTAAGTTTTAAGTTAATTTTCAGTCCCGCCAAATAAATCTGAAGATTTGCTTTTCGTTTTATTTTGTAACCCATTCTAAGATACTTCTTCCGAATAAAAAGGGAAGATTAGACCTTCTTTCGTTTAAACGATACTCTTTTTGAAGTTACAAAATATATACCCGGAAACAAAACATCCAAACCTTAAAAAAATAGCTTAAACCGTTATTCTTAACATTCCTAAAAACAGGTTATATTGGTTAATTTTAATGGCTAACCAGAATATTATTCTGTTTGAGCTTCAAATATTTGTAAAATGAAATATCCAAAAAAGAAAACCAAACAATAAAGCAAATAAAGGTGACCTTTTGGACAACAGGAAGGCTTCTTATAAATATCCCTGTTTCATAAATATAATAGTTAACCAAAAAAACCAGCAGACTTACAATTCCCCAAAATAAGAGTGACAAATAATTAGCCTTGTACAGTTCAATAAAACAACTTATAAAGGCAACTACCGCAAAAAGCCCTGCAATGCGTATGGTGATATCATGGGTCCCGGCGGTAAGGAACATGGTGGTTACCAATGCCAGAATCCCCGCAAGCCACATAACAATGAGATTGGTGTTTTTTTTCAAAAATAATGCCGGCAAATAATACCATAATAAAATCAGGCTTACACAAAGCACCCCCAGCGAAGCTCTGGCCAAAAAACGTGCCGTGTTTAACTCCCCATTTATAGCTTTAAGATCCAATAAATCACATAAATAATTATTCCAAAAGCTAAATCCTTCCTGTTCTCTAAAGAGCCAGGAACCCCCCGGATAATTAATGGCTGCCAAAATATACAATACAACAAATATTCCCATTCCCACAAGAGGGAGAAGAACTACGAAGGGTTTTGGAGCTGCAGGAAGAGATACTTTTTTCATAAGACTATCATTCTTCGAGTTTAAAAAAACCAAGGGTAGAAATTGATTATTCTTGTGTAATCCTGTATAAATTTTCCGCTCTTCTTTTTATCCCATAGCACATTTTTCGGTCCATGGCAAATACCACCGGTTCTGCCAATAAACCCAATAGCAGTCTGTTTTTAAAAGAAGGACTGTAATCAACCCTATTTCTTGAGACAAATCTAGATCTATTCTCATCAATTGGTTCCACCATCCACAACCAACTAAGGTGCAAATAATTCATAGGTGACTCCAATGCCTGGTTGTACTCCGAGTTTTTGTTTAAATCATACCAATTTTCAATGGCCATAGCCTTTCCATCTTCACAAATAACAAGTGGATAAGTAGTATTAGGGGCCAAATGTATTAAGTCTCCAACTTTAGGGTGCTGATATTCCGGCAGAATTTGATCTGCATTATAAATACCCAGCCCCGCAAGGTTTTCCAATGCTTCGTAACTGTAAAATCCACCCCTGCTCTGCCCTATTTGGGCAATCCATGGCCAAACAAATTTTGCAGGCGCATTTATTTCAATTGCATGTGTAAATTGGGATCTTGGTTGAGGTACCAGAAAATCTCCCGGAAATGATTTGCTCACCTCTTTGTAGCTCATACCCCATCTATCCCTAAAAGATTTAAAGATCAAAGTCAAATAGGCTGCAATAATAACAACAATACCCTCTATGCCCTCCAGAATCTGAAGGAATGTAAAATGTATTCTGCTTTGTTTATTAAGTGGAAATGTTCCCATTTATCTTTGTTTGCCTTTATTTAAAAACCTGTTGAGCTTTCTTTGATTTTCGCCAGCGCCTTAGTTTAGGAAGTGTATTCCTGGCTAATTTGGATGCAGTAGCTTTTGTCATACCCAGTTTTACTGCAATTTTAATATTCCGGGCCATTTTTTCTTCCAGGCTAATCCCTTTATCTGTAAACTCTCCTTCCTGATAGCAATAGTGGCAATAATCCGTATTTATGTTTCCATCCCTATCGGTTCCAAAATCTGTCATATTTATCATGGGCATTCCACAGCTCTGGCAAATGTTTTTTTCCGAAGTTCCCATAGTGCAACATAGTTTTAAAATTCGTTCCTAAGATAAAACCTAAGAGGTTTATACAGTATGATATTTATCAGCCATGGACCTAATCTTTATAGGTAATTTTATTTTATTAGAATGAAAAACCAGTCTTTGTTGTCAGCACGGTCTTTAATTCCCCGGTGGTTGAAGAATCAATTAAATTTAGCGCCTTAACATCACAAAGTTTTTTAACCATTTTGACCCCGGCCAGTGTATTGGATGCAATTCCGGTCACGATGTCCGGAACGATTTCGAATGCTGCCATAAGGCCATATACGGCATAAGGATCGGAAGCGCTAAGAACAGTGCATTTAATATGTTCCCGCAAAGCATTGATAGCCAGATCACCATTATAAGGTTCCAGAGGGGATGCGCCTATCTCAATTATGGCTACATCAGCATTTTGCTGTGCGATTCTGCTCAATAATTGTTCTAACTTAACTTTGTAAATGTCTGCAGGACAAATTGAAGAGGGCAGTCCAACATCCACGAAATCTATAACAGCATCTGCCCCCACATCCTTTAATGCAAGAGTATCCTTTAAGCGTCCGGCGCCCGTAAGCTTGGCACCTACAACTTTGTACCCTGCAACTTTAAAAAGATTGGTCACAATTCTCGCAGATGTGGTTTTACCCGCAGACATGGAAGTTCCTACAAAGAGGATTACAGGGGTGTTAAATGGAATTGGCTCAACCGTTTCCACAAAATCGTTCATGTTTAGTTTTTTACCGTCTCTGAATGCGTGGCCCGTGTAATCAACTTCCATCATATTGGGCATGAAAACAGATTTTGAGGTTAATTTTCCCATAAGGCCACCCCCGGTTAAAACATGCATTTTAAGGTCGGCTTTTACTTCTCGCCAGGTCCCGGTGGCTTCAAGGGTCGCAAAACGCTCGCCCAGAGCTCCAACAATCGACTCCCCTCCAATTACACCCCGCATTCTGCCATTGGTAAGCTCCAGTTTTAGTGTGCTACCGCCCGGATCCAGAATCTTAGAAACTATATAATCTCCCGTTTCCCAATGCTCCCTGTCCAGTTTCTTAACATCGAATTCTATTTCAGCCAAATCTGAAATTCTCGTGAGTGAAGTATAGATGAATTGATGGTTCATGTTTCTTTTTTTAACGGCTCCAATAATAACAAGAGTGTCAAAAGTGCTGTCCTTTCAATCAGTTTATTTTCTAATACATGCTCATGTTCAGCATGTGCACCATCTCCGGGTGTTCCTAACCCATCCAGAGTGGCCGTATACAAACTGGTGGTATTGGCATCCGAACCTCCCCCCGCAGTTGCTTCTTCCAGATCCAGTCCTAATAATTGGCCCTGCACTTTTGCGCTTTCCCAT
>JAHEBI010000482.1 GCA_024642325.1 Eudoraea sp.
CTTGCCATTTGATGGAATGCTAAAATCATTCCAATAACCGTTCCTAAAAACCCAATCATGGGCCCTGCACCTGCAATGGTAGCAAGGACATTTACATTTTTCTCCAATTTATAAACCTCCAGGGTTCCCGCATTCTCAATAGCCGTATTAATATCATCGAGGGGCTTGCCAATTCTGGATATCCCTTTTTCTGTTAACCTCGCCACTGGTGAATCTGTTTGTGCACATAATATTTTGGCCGCTTCCAGTTTGCCATTCATTACATGATCCCGTATTTGATTCATAAAATTCTTATCTATTTGTGAAGCTGCTTTTATGGCCAGTAAACGCTCAAAATAAATATATAAGCCAACTGCCAGCATTACAAATAAAACAGAAATTATAATTATACTTCCGGCCCCACCATTAAAGATAAGATCAATTACCGAAAGTGTTTTTTCTTCTGAAACAAGTTCCCCAACTTGTGCTTCATCAACAAGATCCTGAAACATTATCATATTTTTCCCTATTAAAAGTTGCCCTTATAACGGTTTATAATCGATTAAATTATGCGTTTAACACTAAATTTCGAATAAGTATAAAAGCCGCTGCGCCGGCAATAAAACCAAGGAATGCCAGCCATGCTATTTTTTTAAAATACCAGAAGAAATCAATTTTCTCCATTCCCATAGCTACTACGCCCGCCGCAGATCCTATAATTAACATGCTGCCGCCTGTTCCCGCAGAATAAGCAATAAAATGCCATACGGGATCATCTATGGGCACTGAAAACATACCCATACTTGCAGCTACCAAAGGCACGTTGTCTATGACAGCAGAACCAACACCTAAAAACAGTACTACTAAATCCGAAACGGATTCATGACCTTCCGTACCAAGGAAAGGCATAGTAGTATCCAGTGCCCCTGCAAAATGAAATAACATTCCTAAAGATTCCAAAGCCGCGACTGCCAGCAATATACCCAGGAAAAATAATATACTCGGCAGTTCTATTTTTGAAAGGGATGAGTGCACAGCACTGTGGTGAGCGCCTTCCTGGCTTTCTGATCCATCAACACTGGAAATACTGAATTTTGCACTGGTATATATTTCCGCAAACGTAGCTACAACGGCCAGGGAAAGCATCATCCCTACATAAGGTGGCAGATGTGTGATTGTCTTAAAAAAAGGAACAAAAACAATAGAACCTAAACCAAGGTATAACATAGTAGCTCCAAATGGAGATTTTGGTTTTTCTTCCTTTTCCAAATCAGCATCGATAGTTCCTTTAAACACTTTGTACCTTAAGGCAAAAAGTACAGGAACAACCATGCAGACTATTGATGGTATAAGAACATGTTCTATAAGTTGAGCGGCAGACACTTTATTGCCAATCCATAACATCGTCGTCGTTACATCACCGATAGGAGACCAGGCACCACCGGCATTTGCCGCTATTATTATCATCCCTGCAAACCATAGCCTCAACTCCCTTTCCTTAATGACTTTTTGCAATATTGTTACCAGGACGATGGTCGCCGTTAGGTTATCTATAATTGCAGACAGAACGAAGGCCAAAATTGAAAAAAGCCATAGTAACTTTGATTTTTTCCTGGTCCGTATATAACCTTTTATGGTGGCAAAGCCATCAAAATAATCTATAATCTCCACAATGGTCATTGCCCCTAAAAGGAAAACAAGGATCTCTGCCGTTTTGCCAAGATGATGCAATAACATTTCATCAAGGTGGGCGGGCTCTAATTCCTTTAAGTCCGTGTTCACCTCAAATACGGGTAAATGTGCCAAAGATATAACCGCCCATAAAATCGCCATCATGGCCAAAGCGGGAATTAGTTTGTCTATTTTCAGGTTATGCTCAAGGGTAATTGCCAAATAGCCCACAAAGAATACAATAATAATAATGGTCTCCATACTGGTTGGTTTTAAATTAATTGTTTTAAGGCAATTTCAAATGCCGTTTTACTCATGTTCTTTTTTGTTACATTTTCCTTAAAGATATTCAAAATTGCTTTTCGTATTGTATTTGAAGTATCATTAAAAATCAATTCATCCTCCATGCCCACCCTTCGTTCCATAAAATAGGCAAATACTCTCGCCATTCCACAGTTGGAAATAAAATCGGGAATAAGACTGACTCGTTCATCTGTAT
>JAHEBI010000483.1 GCA_024642325.1 Eudoraea sp.
AATGGATGAAGCAGCATCCAAACTTCGCATGGAGATCAATTCCAAACCCGAAGAACTGGATGTTCTGGACAGAAAGATCATGCAATTGGAGATTGAAATTGAA
Organism: Eudoraea sp.; assembly: GCA_024642325.1. Lineage (GTDB taxonomy): Bacteria > Bacteroidota > Bacteroidia > Flavobacteriales > Flavobacteriaceae > Eudoraea. The sequence goes on from JAHEBI010000483.1 coordinate 104, forward strand.
GCAATCAAAAGAGAAGAGGACCATGCTAAACTAAAAGTCCTGGATTTAGACCTGGCTAATATCAAGGAAGAAAGAAACGAGCTATTTGCCAAATGGGAAAGTGAAAAAACGGTAATAGATAATATTCAAAAAACAAAACTGGATATTGAAAATTACAAGCAGGAGGCTGAAAGAGCAGAGCGGAACGGAGATTATGGTAAAGTGGCTGAATTGCGCTATGGAAAGATAAAGGAAGCCCAGGAAAAATTAGAATTGCTTCAACAGGATCTGAGTGATGAACAAAAAAAGGGCACACTTATCAAAGAAGAAGTTACAACTGAAGATATTGCTGAAGTTGTTGCAAAATGGACTGGTATTCCTGTAACAAAGATGTTACAAAGCGAACGGGAAAAACTTTTGAAGCTGGAAGATGTGTTACACAAACGTGTCGTTGGCCAGGATGAGGCCATACAGGCTGTGTCTGATGCCATAAGAAGAAGCAGGGCAGGCTTGCAGGACGCCAAACGTCCAATAGGCTCATTCTTGTTTTTAGGTACAACAGGGGTAGGAAAAACCGAACTGGCTAAAACTTTGGCTGCTTATCTGTTTGATGATGAAAATTCACTTACCAGAATTGATATGAGTGAATATCAGGAGCGTCACGCTGTAAGCAGATTAGTAGGGGCGCCTCCCGGATATATCGGTTATGATGAAGGTGGTCAGCTTACTGAAGCTGTTCGCCGCAAACCTTATTCCGTGATACTTTTAGATGAAATAGAAAAAGCACATCCGGATACATTTAATATACTTCTGCAAGTACTTGATGAAGGAAGGCTTACAGATAACAAAGGAAGGGTTGCTGATTTTAAAAATACGATTATCATAATGACCAGCAATATGGGCAGTCATATCATTCAGGAGAAATTTGAGGCCACTAAAGACATATATTCGGCAATGGAGTCAGCACGGGTGGAGGTTCTTGGACTTCTTAGAAAAACCATTCGGCCGGAATTCCTCAACAGAATAGATGACATAATCATGTTTACCCCACTTAATCAGGAGGATATAACGGAGATTGTAAAACTGCAATTGGAGCAGCTTAAAAAAATGCTCGCTAAACAACATATCACTATTGATGCAACAGATGAAGCCATAAATTATCTTGCCAGTCGTGGTTATGACCCTCAATATGGGGCAAGACCTATAAAAAGAGTCATCCAGAAAGAATTATTAAACAACCTTTCAAAGGAATTACTCAGCGGTAATGTTAAAGCAGACAGCATTGTCCTAATAGATTCTTTTAATGATGGCCTGGTATTCAGGAATCAAAATGAGTTGGTTAGCTAATTGGTTTTCTTTATTTTAAAAATGTACCCTGCTGATTTTCATTATCACGGGGTACATTTTTTTTATGAATTAAAATACCATGCAGTATATAGTTTTTTTATCTTCGTAAAAAAATGAAGACTTATGCCTACAAAAGCTGAGAGAACCACCGCATACATCATTGAAACTGTAGCCCCTCTCTTTAATAGGCACGGTTATGTGGGAACCAGCATGAATGACCTCACAGAAGCCACCGGACTTACAAAGGGTGCGCTATATGGTAATTTCGAAAATAAAGAGGCCCTTGCCCTTGCAGCATTTGAATATAACAGCAAGCTGCTACTTGAAGCAATTGATGACCGGTTAAATGCAAAAGGCACAGCCCTGGAAAAATTATTTTTCCTTACTGATTTTTATCGAAATTATGATGTTTTCACTGCAGATATGGGGGGGTGTCCCGTTTTAAATGTTGGGATAGATGCCAAATATAACAACAAACTCCTGAAGGCTGCAGCCAATGAAACCATACGTACAATTGAAGGGAAAATTGCCCTGGTTCTGGAAAATGGGGTTAATAGTAATGAACTGAAACTACCCGTTACTCCCTTACAATTTGCCAAACAATTATACACCATGATTCAAGGTGCTATTGCAATGGCAACTATTACAGATGACCGGAAATACCTTATTAACACAGTAGCTTACCTCGAGGTTCTTGTGAAAAAAGAAATTAA
>JAHEBI010000484.1 GCA_024642325.1 Eudoraea sp.
TCCTGAGGTTCCGTCCTGCAACCCACAAATACTATAAAAAGTAAAATTAAGGAGAGAAGGTTTCTGTTCATTTTCATAATATTATAATTTTTACTGAATCGCTCCAACGGCAATGCCGCTTTTTATTAGCGAAGTTTTTTATTTAATATGAATAAGCTGTCTTTTTCCTTCTTTATTGCGCTAACTACATCTACGTCTTCATTAGGAATGGTTATGGATAGCACATAATGTTTTATTCTCCATTTCCCGTCTTCTTTTAGAAGTACTCCCGAACCTCTGCAAATTTCCATACGGGTGTCCAGCAATTCATCAAACCAGGCAAAATTATCTGATTCGTTAACATAAATATTTCTTTCGATGGTAGTAAAACTCCAGGCCTTTCCCTTGTCAAAATAAGGCTTTGAAAAAGCCCTGAAATCATCATTTTGCCAATTTTCTGAAGCATCTGTTCCTATAAATACCCCGTCATCAGCCAGTATCCCAAAATAAGTTTCAAAATCGGCTTCAGAGGCTGCCTTATGCCATTTGTCTATGAGTTTATCTAATTCCTGCCTGGAATTTTCCTGGGCCATTAACTGCCCCACACATAACATTGTGATAATCAAAATTACTTTATTCATCTAAAATCATTTTTGTGTCCAGAGTACTATTAACCACAACATTAAATTGATTACGCATCCCATTAAAAGCAGTAACCATATCAATAGTAGGCTCAATAGGATCTTTTCGGTATTCAAGAGTTGCCTTTACTTTTAAAATATAGGTCTTCAATACCTTTTGCCTGCTTTTCACCTGGGGTATATCAAAAGCTTCGGGGTATGTGGAAACTGTCAGTGCATTCTGTTTCTCTGTTAACTGATCAATAAGGAGAATAAGTTCTTCATTATTTTCAACAGAATAAAGGGCATCAAAAGCTACATCCAATTCATTAAATTCCGGCCATGTATCAAGAATGGCTTTGGCTTTACTATTCAACATGGATTTTTTGGGTAATTTCTGAACATCAAATTCCAGCTTATTTGCCTCAACTAATTGCTCAGCATTTTGATTGTTGCCACAGGAAAACAAAAGCAATACGGCCATCCCAATAACAAACAATTTTCTCATAGGACGAATGTACAAATTTTAATAAAAGCTATCTTTACCAGAGAATTATATTTACTTCATAATTATGCAAAAATCAATCCTGATCATAGGAGCTTGCGGGCAAATTGGCACAGAACTAACCCTGGCCTTAAGAGAATTATACGGCAATGAGCAGGTAGTTGCCAGTGATATTCGCGAAGGTAATGAAAGTTTAATGAACTCCGGGCCGTTTGAGTTGCTTGATGCCACCAATTATGAGGCTATAGAGGATGTTGTAATGTATCACGAAATTGAGGAGGTATATTTAATGGCAGCTATGTTAAGTGCTACAGCTGAGAAGTTTCCTGAAAGGGCGTGGAATTTAAATATGAATTCGCTTTTTAACGTACTTAACCTGGCCAAAGAAAGGAAAATCGAAAAAATTTTCTGGCCTTCCAGCATAGCTGTATTTGGCCCAAACACTCCAAAAGATAATACTCCACAAAGTGCCATTATGGAACCCAGCACCGTATACGGCATCAGCAAGCAATCCGGTGAAAGATGGTGTTCTTATTACTACCATAAATTTGGGGTCGATGTAAGAAGCGTAAGGTATCCGGGCTTAATTAGCTGGAAGACCCTCCCGGGAGGAGGCACTACAGATTATGCTATAGAAATCTACCACGAGGCCTTAAAAAAAGGCAGCTACACCTGTTTTCTTAAGGAGGATGTAGAACTTCCCATGATGTTTATGGATGATGCCATCAGGGCAACCATAAAACTTATGGAATCCAATCCGGAACAACTAACGGTGAGATCCTCCTATAATCTGGCGGCCATGAGTTTTTCACCTGCCGATATAAGCGAAAGCATTAAAAAACACATCCCAAATTTCAGGGTAAGTTATCATCCGGATTTCAGACAGGCCATTGCAGAATCATGGCCACGAAGCATTGATGATTCCATGGCTAAAAAAGACTGGGGTTGGGAACCAGAGTTTAACCTTGAAAATACTACAGTAGAAATGTTAAAACATCTGCCTTCTTAATGTTTTAAACTTTTATCCCTTTACATC
>JAHEBI010000485.1 GCA_024642325.1 Eudoraea sp.
AAATGAAAGTTCAGGGGTTGTGCGCAATTGTGAGAATAGATACACCTTTATTCCGTTAGCTGAAAAAACATTGGCCACTGTCCTGGCAAGGGTGTCGCTGTTATGTCTGCAGTCATATGCAATTACGACTTTTAAATTTTTATCGGGATAGAGTGTTTTCAGATAGTTGCTGAGCCCCTGAGTACTTTTGCCTAAAGTATATTTGTTTATCCTGTTGGTGCCAATTCCCATGACACCCCTCATACCTCCGGTTCCAAATTCCATGTTTTTATAAAATCTGTCCTTCAATTCTTCAGGATCGTTAGTTATAAGATCCTGAATTTCTTTTTTGACAGCGGGATCAAAAAAATCAGATTGCCATGCTTTGGCATTGGAAAGAATGTCGTCCATACGTATGGAATTTTCGATTGAAAATTCAAAATTACGAAGAATATCCGTTTTAAGGCCTTGAAAGATTTATTTCTTCGGAAATGGTATAACGTAGTACATTAGTTCTGGATCTGACCATAATTTCCCCCAGAAAACCGGCAAGAAAGAACTGTGTTCCAATAATCATTGAAGTAAGTGAAACATAAAATTGAGGCCGTTCAGACAGCAATCGCCCAAAAGGGTTAATAAACAGCTTGTCAATTCCAAGATAAAGCGCAAATCCAAAACCTATAAAAAACATGAGCACACCTAATGCGCCAAACAAATGCATTGGGCGTTTGCCAAACTTGGAAACAAACCATATAGTAATTAAATCTAACAACCCATTAATAAATCGTTCTGCTCCAAATTTTGTCTTACCGTATTTGCGGGCCTGATGTTGGACAACTTTTTCACCTATTTTTGAATAACCTGCATTTTTAGCCAAAACCGGTATGTATCGATGCATTTCTCCTGATACCTCAATATTTTTAACGACATCACTTCTGAATGCCTTTAACCCGCAATTAAAATCATGTAGTTTTACCTGTGATGTAATTCTAGCCGCCCAATTAAAAAGCTTGGAAGGAATGTTCTTGGAAAAGAGGGAATCATATCTTTTTTTCTTCCAGCCCGAAACCAGATCAAAACCTTCCTGTGTGATTAGGTTATAAAGTTCTGGTATTTCCTCCGGATTGTCCTGCAAATCTGCATCCATAGTGATAATCACATCACCCTGCGCCAATTTAAATCCGGCATGAAGGGCCTGAGATTTACCAAAATTCTTATGAAATCGTATGCCTTTCACGTGTCCATCTTTTTGAACCAACTGTTCAATTACATTCCATGAATGGTCTGTACTGCCATCGTCAATAAATAAGATTTCATATGAAAAATGTTTGGATTGCATGACCTCTACAATCCAGGAATGGAGCTCATCTAAAGACTCTTCTTCGTTAAGTAAAGGAATTACTATAGATAGGTTCATTGAGTTCTAAGGGAAATTCCTTCCAAAAGTACAATTTTTAATAATTAATAATCTGGTTTTGCTTTTTTGAGTATTAAGCCACCGATAAGTCCGATTACCAAACCAGCGATAATATTAAAAATTAAAATGAAAGGATAGGTTATCCAGAAAAAATTTATGGTCCCATCGTATTGTTGTTGTATCTGGGCATCTGTTAACACACCTGCCGCCTCATTGGCTGCTTTTTGTCCTTCTGCTATTTTTACGGCAAACTCCGTATCCAGTACATTAACCATCAACAGGGTGTAAATAACCGTAATAATCCCGGAAACCAAAGCTATCCCTGCTCCAAGTTTTAGAGCTTCACCCAAGGTGAGAAAACCGTTATTGGCCTTTCTGTAACTAATAATACCCCAGATAATGACGGCTACCATTATTACTATACTAATAGCTGTATTGCTTGGATCCTGAGAAGTATGGGCATCCATACTATAAAGCATAATACCAAATACAACTCCGATTGCTCCAAGTATTAGCCCGTAATTCAATGAAAATTTTCCGGTTTTAGGCTGATTATCTTCCATTTTTATAAGATTTTGTGTTCAACATTGTTAGTTGTCGAAGTTCAATTTTTGTTACACTTAAAGATACAATTTTTAAGTTTTTATTTTTGGGAAATTAAAATTGTTGTTTCTGAGAAAATTAATTAAATTTGCAGGCTGAAAATTGAGAAGTTTAAAAGAATATAAAATGAGAAAAGGT
>JAHEBI010000097.1 GCA_024642325.1 Eudoraea sp.
GTCTGTAAATTGCCCAGAGGGGTTAAGGCACATATTCTTGACCTGCCAGGCACCTATAGCCTTAATACCACTTCCCTGGACGAAAGTGTAGTGGTAGAATTGCTGCTGAATAAGAATGATAAAGATTTCCCCGATGTAGCCGTAGTTGTAAGTGATGTTGAAAACCTAAAGAGAAATCTGCTGGTATTCACCCAGATAAAGGACTTAAAAATCCCCACAATTTTAGTCATAAATATGTCGGACCGTATGCCTAAAAAAGGCATTACTTTAGACGTATCCCTACTGGAAAAAAAGCTAAATACCAGGATTGCCCTGGTAAGTACCAGAAAGGGTACCGGAATAGATAGAATTCGTCAACTGATTGCAGATTATAAAAACCTTTCTGTTCTTCCAAACCTGGACACCACCATCATTGCACCGGATTATTTTGAAAGATTGCAGCGCACATTTCCTAATGAAGATCTGTACAAATTGTGGCTGGTCATTACGCAGGATGTCAATTTTATGCCTATTGAAAAAAAGGCGGTAAAAGATTCCTCTTCATTTACAACCAAGACAAAGGCGGAATTAAAAAGACTACAACAGAAAGAGACTATTCTCCGGTATCAATTTATAAACGGGGTATTAAAAGAGACCTATAAAGTAGACAGGAATGCCGCAAAAGGATTCCGGGCTTCCGCAGACAGGATCCTGACCCATAAGGTATTCGGGTACCTAATTTTCATGATCATTTTATTAACCATTTTTCAGGCAATTTACGATTGGAGCAGTTATCCAATGGATTTTATTGACGAACAGTTTGCGGCCGCAAGCAATTGGCTAAAAGGCACCCTTCCGGCAGGAATGTTCACCAATCTTATTGCTGAAGGTATACTTGCAGGCATTGGGGGAATAGTCATATTTATTCCTCAGATAGCCTTTTTATTTTTATTTATTTCCCTGTTGGAAGAATCGGGATATATGAGCAGGGTGGTCTTCCTGATGGATCGTATCATGAGGCCGTTCGGGCTAAGCGGGAAAAGTGTTGTTCCGTTAATTTCAGGTACTGCCTGCGCTATTCCTGCAGTAATGGCTACTCGTAATATTGAAAATTGGAAAGAGCGCCTGATTACTATATTAGTAACCCCTTTTGTTACTTGCTCGGCAAGACTCCCTGTTTATCTCATCATTATAGCGCTGGTTATCCCCGAAGGCAGAATCATGGGGCTAAGTTACCAGGCACTTACACTTACCTTGCTTTACTTAATTGGGTTTGGAGCCGCAATTGTATCTGCAATGATCCTTAATAAAGTGCTAAAGATAAAAAGCAGGTCATTTTTTATGGTAGAAATGCCCAATTATAAGTTACCCCTTCTAAAGAATGTAATGTATACCGTTGTAGAAAAGACTAAAAGTTTTATATACGGCGCAGGTAAAATAATCCTTGCCATTTCTATTGTTTTGTGGTTTTTGGGTTCTAATGGCTATTCTTCCAACTTTAAAAATGCCGATGAAATAGTCAATGAAAAAATTGAAAATGAAGGCTTATCAAAATATAATGCTGACGATATCCAAAATGAATTAAGTGCATATGAAACGGTTTTAAGAGCTACAGCAGACCAAAACCAGATGAATGCCAATACCCTGGCTGATTCAATTAGTCAAAAAGAACTTATCCTTTTTGAAAAAGCCCGTAAACAGGAAATTGCAGGCTATAGACTTGAAAATTCGTATATAGGCAATATTGGCAAAGCCATTGAACCCGCGGTTGCGCCTTTGGGATACGACTGGAAGATAGGAATTGCCGTACTGACTTCCTTCGCTGCGCGTGAAGTTTTTGTTGGGACTTTGGCTACTATCTACAGTGTAGGAAATGACGAAGAGGACACTATTAAGAACAGGATGGCCTCAGAAATAAATCCTTTTACTAAAAAGCCGTTGTTTGATCTGGCATCGGGTATTTCTCTGCTCCTGTTTTATGCCTTTGCCATGCAGTGTATGAGCACTCTGGCTATTGTGAAACGGGAGACCAATAGTTGGCGATGGCCACTTGCTCAATTAGTGTTTATGAGCGTTTTTGCGTATATTGTAGCTTTAATTGCCTATCAGGTTTTGAAATAAATGAGTGTATTACAACCCATATTAGTTTATCTGACTTTAGCCATTGCTGTATTTTATTTAGTAAAAAAGTACTTTTTGCCTAAAAGCCTTTTTTCCTCCAAAAAAACACCCAAAGGAAATTGTGAACAGGGAAATTGTGGATGCCATTAAGATTATATCAAATTGGCTATAAAAGAATAAAACAGAAAACCCCAACCCATTATCAAAAGCAATCCCCCCAGAGGGGTAACAGGTCCGAGAAATTTCAGGGATTTCCCTCTTGAGGCTCCAATAGAGAGGCCATAGATGCTAAAAGAGAAAAGAAAAACGCCTGCTATAAAACAGTAGGCCATATTTTTCTCCATAGCCGTGGTAAAACCAAGATTGAACCCCAGGACCAGTAATAGAATGGCGTGGTACATTTGATACTTTACACCTGTATCAAAACTCTTAAGCTGGCTTTCTGAGAGGGTTTTCTTTAAAGCATGTGCCCCGAAGGCGCCAAAAACCACAGCAAGTAATCCAAATAAAGCCCCCGATAACTGTACAATTAGAATAGTCTCCATATCTGCTTTAAATATACAGATAGTCCGGGAAACCCTCAACTTACAAACAATAAAAAACCCATCAGTAATATTCTGATGGGTTAGAGTTTTTGTGCTGTCCTTTAAATCTGGCTTATTCTCCAGATTTTATTTTATAAAGCTCAAATTGTTTGACTAAAAACCTATTTAAAAGTAACCTGAATTTCCTTATCTCCTTCTACTTTGAAGACGCACTCTTCATATTTAGGAGGCCCGAAGGTTTTCATTTTTCCAATAGAAAAACAAATTGGCTCTTTTGGGATTCCTAACCAGTTAGTATTCAATTCATCATTGCCATCTTCATCATGAAAAATAGCCAAAGCATATTCCCCATCCGGTATATTTTCAATAATTACGCTGGTACTGCCCATTTGCGCCTTGCTACTGCCACCCGAGAACATTTTGTCTGAATCCAAAAAACTGTCAGAGCTATTATATACGGCCACCAATACACTGCCAGCATTGCTTTTCACACCTGTAACCTCCACCGAAAGTTTGTTTTGTGATAACATCAAAAATGGTGACAGCAGGAGAACTAAGAATATGGTTTTCATTAATATAATTTAAGTATTTTGTAGTAGAAACTCTGTCTTACTGTTTTAATTGTGCCGGCTGTGTGGCGATTTTATTTTCGAGGTAAAGATATAGGTTTTTTGTTTTAACAGAGTCGGACAAATTGATAAAAAGCAGAAGAGAGTCATTGTACATTAATCTAATTTTCTGATGACGTAAGTTGTCCACATAAACATAAACCAGTTTTTCTTCATTCAGCGAATCTTTAAAAATACCCTTTTCTTTCTCCCAGGCTGAAAAACCATTTTTACGTTCCAAAGAAGGTATTTTACTAACCATGGACACCTCGTTCATGGCAATAAAAGGCAATTCTACATAATATACCCCGGATAAAATCTGGATGTTATCTGCATTCATCCTAATCCAATTTTTATAATGTACCAAAAAACTCAGTAAACAGACTATGACAGTCAGAAATATGAGTAAATTCCAAAACCAATGCCTTTTTTTGCCTTTCATTGCTTAGTCATTTGCATTCTCATTGCGATATTTCTCAAACCAGGCCAGGGTATGCGCAATTTTTGTAATTAAATTACTCGGCTTGTTCGCAATGCCATGTCCTGCACCGGGAATCTCTACCAAAACTGTTTCAATTTTCCTTAGTTTTAAAGCGTGATAGAGTTGCTTGGCTTCGCTGGGAGGTGTTCTTAAATCTTCCATTCCAACCATTACCATTGTTGGAGTTTCTATATTGCCTACCAGAGATAAGGGAGAGAATTTCCAATATCCTTCAAAATTTTCCCATGGCTGACCAGGATAACGAGAATTGGCATACCCAAAATAATTATCCGCAACCAGGGTTTTGCTAATCCAGTTCATCACCGGTTTGGCTACTACAGCAGCCTTAAACCTGTTGTTTTTACCAATAATCCAGGCTGTCATAATGCCTCCTGCACTTCCCCCGGTGACATAAAGCTGATCCTCTTGGGCAATACCTTTTTTTATACAATAATCTACTCCGTCCATTACATCATTGTAATCTTCCCCGGGATAATTATTATATAAAAGATTGCCAAATTCTTCACCATAACTTGTACTCCCTCTCGCATTAGGGTAAAACACTATATAACCTGCTGCTGCGTAGAGCTGCATCTCTGCAGAAAACCTGTCTCCATAATTAAGAATTGGACCCCCATGATTTTCAACAAGAAACGGGTATTTCTTGTTCTTATCGTAAGAAGGCGGGTAGACTACCCATCCCTGAATTTCCCTTTGGTCTACTGAGGAGTTGTACCATATTTCTTCTACATCACCTAGCGTTCTATAATCTAATAAGGCCTTATTAAGCCCTGTAATCTTAGAGGTTGTTTTAGACTTTGGATTCACTATGGCCAGCTCGGCCGGATAATCAGGTCTGCTTTGTGTAAAGGCGATGGTGCCATTTCTGGAAACACTAAAGGAGCCACCAGAATAGGGCCGCCCAATGGAAGTGCCTCCAAGGTTATCTGCCAGTTTGGTAAATTTACCTTCCAATGAAATATAACCCACTTTGGTATTTCCCTTATCATCATATGAAATGTAAAGCCCTGCATTCTTTTCGTCCCAGACCATACTGTTTATACTCCTATCCAGGTCTTTTGACAAAACGCGGCTTTGCGTGCCATCAGCATTCATGATTTGTAATTTTTGAACCTGATAGGCCTGTACCCTATCCTCATATCCCATATAGGCAATATACTTGCCATTTGGAGATACTAAGGGGTTCCTGTCCGGCCCGTCCTTTTCTGTTAAGGCTTTTATCTGCCCTGTTGAAACCTCTACCTGGTAGACTTCACTGTTCCGAAAATCATATTCCCAGTTCGCTGTTCTGTTTCCTGAGAAAAATATTTTATCTCCTTGTGCGGACCATGAAAGCTGTCCTCTGTGATGGAAATCCCCGCTGGTAACCTGCCGGGCTGCACCTCCAGAAGCCGGAATTACAAAGATGTGATTGAAGCCGGGCTTTATATAACCACGCCCATCCGCCTCATGATAGAGGCGATCTGTTATTCTTGGCTTTTCGGCCCATTTTGCACCTTCCGGTTTCTTGGGAATTTTTGCAATTACCGGGGGTTCTTTTTCGACATTCATTGAAAACGCCAGTTGATCGCCTTTTGGCGACCATGTCAATGAACCGGGACTATAAGGGAGTTGGCTGATTCTTGCCAGCTTACCAGTCTCCAGCCAATACATATAAATTTCAGAACCCTCATTGGTTGTGCTGATAAATGCAATCCTATCTCCTTCCGGTGACCATCTGGGACTGTACTCACTCATTTCACGTGAAGTAAGTTTTTGATGCCCCGAGCCATCAGATTTAATTATCCAGAGATTTCCATCGGCTTTATCATTCATAATGTCAAAACCCATCCTCCTGTATATGATCCGGGATCCATCCGGTGCTATTTCCGGTTCTGTAACATATTCAAGATTAAATACATCCAAATAATCAAATTTTTGCTTTTGACCATAAACCTGGAATCCAATTAATACTAAAATAACGAGGTGAAATACTTTCTTTAGAAACATCCTAATAGATTTTGAAATAGGCGTTAAACTTAAACATTAACAAGCATTAAAACAATATTCCTGCTTCTACTGCCAATAGGAATTTTTCTGCAAGAAAAAGAGCGTGAAAAGCTTTCAAAGTGTTAAAATTGTAGGTCAAAATTAGTATCTTTATAATTACGACCAAATTTTTGAAGGCAATCAAATTTTTTGTTTATAAATTGATTCCTATACTTAAACCAGGCACCAAATGTTTTTACCGGAAGATCTTATAAATGTTAAAAGGAGAAAAGACCTTATTGCTATTGCAGATGAAAAGAACATCAATATTTCCAAGGTACTGGAATCAGTGCGCTATGAGGAAGAATTGAGACTATTGCAGGCAGAATTGGTGAATTTGCAGCAGTGGGTGACCAAACATAAACTTAGGGTGGCCATACTATTTGAAGGCAGGGATGCAGCCGGCAAAGGGGGTGCTATAAAACGCTTTACCGAACACCTTAACCCAAGATCAATGAGGGTCGTGGCCCTGTCCAAACCAACTGATGTTGAACGGGGGCAATGGTATTTTAGAAGGTATATAAAAGAACTTCCAAATCCCGGGGAGATTGTTTTTTTCGACAGAAGCTGGTATAACAGAGCCGTTGTCGAACCCGTGATGGGTTTTTGTGACAAACATGATTATAAGCAATTTATGGTGCAGGTCCCGGGCTTTGAACATATGCTTTATGAGGATGGTGTTATACTTATAAAATTTTGGTTTTCTATCTCCAAAAAGGAACAAAAAAAGAGAATAGAAAGTCGGTTGTTAAATCCATTGAAAAAGTGGAAATTTAGTCCGGTAGATAAAAAAGGCCAGGCCTTATGGGATAAATACAGCCATTATAAAGAACAAATGTTCTCCAAAACGCACACCACCTTCAGTCCGTGGATCATTGTGAAGGCCAATAACAAAAAAACAGCCCGTCTGGAGAGTATTCGGTATGTACTTTCAAAATTTGATTATACCAGAAAAACAAAACACAAAACAACCATATTACAGGATCCCAATATTATTCTCAGGTATTACAGGCATATTGAACAAATTGATATTTAGGCTATGCATACAAAAAATCCGAATTCGATTCTGCTAAATGAAGAAGAAATTAAATTGCTTAACTCCTCCATTGGTTTAAAAAGCCTATTATCCGATAAAAAGGTCAATATTGAAAAGGCGTTGCGTTTAACCAGGCATGAATTGAAATTTAAAGAACTTCAGACCGAACTCATTAAACTTCAAAACTGGGTTATCACAAAGAATAAGAAAATAGTAGTCCTTTTTGAAGGCCGGGATGCGGCAGGCAAGGGAGGAGCCATACGAAGGATTACCGCTCATATTAATCCGCGGCAATACAGGATCGTTGCATTACCTAAACCAACTATTGAAGAAAGGGGACAGTGGTATTTTCAGCGCTATGTGAATAAACTTCCAAAACCCGGTGAAATGGTCTTTTTTGACCGAAGTTGGTACAACCGGGCTGTTGTTGAACCCGTCAATGGATTTTGTACAAAACAACAATATCAGAATTTCATGAAACATGTAAACAGTTTTGAAAGAATGATCATGGATTCTGATACCTATTTAATAAAATTCTATTTTTCAATTACGAAGGAGGAACAAGCTTTTCGTTTTAAGGAAATTAAGTCCAATCCATTAAAAAAGTGGAAAATGACCGATGTAGACCGCAAAGCCCAGGAATTGTGGGACGAATACACCACCTTTAAGCTCAAAATGTTTGAACATACAAATTTAAAAGAATCGCCATGGGTAATTATAGATGCAGACAGAAAAACAGATGCCAGAATTAAAGCCTTAAGCTACCTTATAGATACCATCCCCTATGAAATTATCGAAGAAGACATGGATTAATTCTCCAGGATAAGTTGCAATACTTCTGGTTTTTTGAAAAGCCCCTGAAAGAGTTAAGGGGTTAATGAAATCAATGTAT
>JAHEBI010000098.1 GCA_024642325.1 Eudoraea sp.
TTAAAAACATCATATACTTTGTTATTTTTCTTTTTATTTTGGACACGGCCAAAACCTATTTTTGGTTTTCATCCCCCCATTACAGAATATACCTCCTTCTTGAGGCCATATTAGTAGCGGCAACTCTACTTTACTTTACCTATCCTTATTTGAAAACAAGAAAGTTATTCCAAAATCAGTTCGGTGGCTTTTTGATAAGACTTACTCCAGTGGTCTATCTTTTGTTAATCATCTCCATTGTCTCAAATATTTTAGGATATACAAACCTTACAGACCTGACAATAAAAATATGCACTCAGAGTAGTGAATTAACCATCGTCTTTTATGCTATTTGGAAAATGACCAAAGGAATTACCTTGGGTGCTACCCACCGTAATTTTAGCAGAAGAGAGAATTTCGATCCCATAAAAAAAAGGACTCTCGAAAACAAAATATTGCAAATCTTAAAGGTCTGTGTTACCATATATTGGGCTTTCTATTTTCTTAAAATGATAGATCTGTTAAGACCTTTTTCAGAGTATATCAATAGTATTCTTACTGAACCTTACAAAGTGGGAAGTATTACCTTTACCCTGGGCGTTATACTTACATTTATTGCTATCCTTGTGGTTTCGTTTCTTATTACCAGTTTCATATCATTTCTCTTAGACGGCAAAGATGTTGACTTTAAAATAGTGAAACTTCCAAAAGGAATTCCCGCAGCCATATCATTGGTAATCCGATATTTTATTCTGGCTTTTGGTATTGTATTGGCTCTTTCTTCCCTTGGTATAGATTTAAGTAAATTTAATTTAATGGCAGGTGCCTTAGGTTTAGGTATTGGTTTTGGGTTGCAAAACATTATATCCAATTTTATTTCCGGCATAATATTAGTTTTTGAAAGGCCCATTTTACCTGGGGATACCGTAGAAGTCAACAATTTGCTTGGTACCGTAAATAAAATAGGTGTACGTTCATCACGTATAAGTACATATGATGGTGCAGAAGTAGTTGTTCCAAATAATAATTTAATTTCAAATGACCTCATAAACTGGACACTTTCTGACACTATTAAACGAATTGAAATAGTGGTAGGAACTACATATAAGTCAGACCCCAACGAGATTATTAAAGTTTTAACGGAGGTTGCCAATGAGCATAAGGATGTTCTGAAAACCCCTCCTGCAAGAGCTCTCTTTACAGATTTTGGCGAAAGTGCATTAAACTTTAAAGTGCTTTTTTGGGTTCATTTTGAAAATGGCTTACAAACAAAAAGTGATGTATCCGTTGCCATTTACAACAGATTTAAAGAACTCGATATAGAAATCCCTTTCCCTCAAAGGGTAATTCATATTCCGCAGGGAAATAAAAACATCCCCAGGGCAACTAATAAGATAGTGCCGACAGACGATCAAAAACCTAATCAAAATTCTTAAAAGGAAATTTGGCTTCTCCGGAATTATTAAAACATATTAATTATTTAACTATGAATAATAAAAGTTTAAAAAGAATGAATTTCCTTTTGCTGCTATTGCTTTTTTCTGCGCTTATTTATGCGCAGAAACCCAGGGCACGGGATTTGGGGATACCTTTCGCTGGTACACCCGGGTATTTTAATGCGATAACAGACGTCCTGGGGGTGGAAGTGGGTCACAGTACCATCATTTCTGGAAACGATACTAATATTGCTGGTAAAGGCGCGGTACGAACAGGTGTCACGGCAATTTTCCCAAGAGGTAAAAAATTTAGTCCGGTTTACGCAAACTGGTATAGCCTTAATGGTAACGGAGAAATGACAGGCACAACCTGGGTCACAGAATCCGGCTTCCTGGAAACTCCAATAATGATAACTAACACCAATAGTGTTGGAATAGTGAGGGATGCCGTATTAAAATGGTATGTAGACACAGATTGGTATCACGGTGAAGACTGGTGGTATACCTATCCCGTGGTGGCTGAAACCTATGACGGTTTTCTCAATGATATATATGGTTTTCATGTAAAAGAAAAACATGTCCTGGAGGCCATTAATAAGACATCTTCCGGGAAAGTTGAGGAGGGGAATGTTGGTGGTGGCACAGGAATGAGGTGTTTAGGTTTTAAAGGAGGCATTGGAACATCTTCCCGACTTGTAAACATAAAAGATTCAATATACACAGTAGGAGTATTGGTACAATCCAATTTTGGATCCAAAAAAAACCTTACGATTGCTGGGGTCCCGGTTGGCGAAGAACTTAAAGATACGCTTAATTATGAATTAAAAATGGCCCCTCGTTCCAGACAGAAGGAAGGAGATGGTTCCATTATAGTTATTGTAGCCACAGATGCCCCTCTGCTCCCACATCAATTGAAGCGAATTGCTCAAAGAGTTCCGCTGGGCATCGGAATAGTAGGTGGGCGAGGCAGTAATGGCTCCGGGGATATTTTTCTTGCGTTCTCTACGGCAAATGAAAAAGCTTTTAACCGTGATAATACGGTGATAGTGCAAACTTTTTCCAATGACCTGATCACACCATTTTTTGAAGCAACGGTTCAATCTGTGGAAGAGGCCATAATTAATGCCATGGTTGCAGCGGAGACCATGGAAGGAAATAATGGCAACAAAGCATATGCGTTGCCCCATGACCTGCTAATACAGATCCTGAAAAAGTACAAAAGAATTGATTGAGATTAATCAAAGGAAGCCGCATTTCTCATTTTTAATCAGCTTAAAATACAACAAGGAAAGATCATTGAAAACACCCCAAAAAACCATTTCGAACGAATAAGGGAAATCTAAAAAAAGATAAGTCAATGAATGATCAAAACTTAAAGGATATCCCAAAAATGCATCTTCATATTTCTGCCAAATGCAAAGAAATAGGATTCTCTATGCCATCTGACCTATATATAGGCAGCTTGCTGAAATCGCTTATCACTTCAAAGCCCAATTCAAACCTGCTGGAACTGGGCACCGGAATAGGCCTCTCTCTATCCTGGATGATAGACGGTATGGATTCTCACTCCAGGTTGATAACTATTGATAATGATAAAAAACTTATTGATATTTCAAAAGGGTTTTTTGGAGATGACAAAAGAGTAACTATAATCTGCGCAGATGGGGAGGAATGGATTTCGAAATATGATGGAGATAAATTCGACCTAATATTTGCCGATGCCTGGCCCGGGAAATACAGCTTAATTAATGAGACTTTAGATTTAGTAAAAAAGGGTGGATTCTACATTATTGATGATATGGCTCCTCAACCTGATTGGCCCGAAGGGCATTCAGAAAAAGTGGCCGAATTAATTGAATATCTGGAGAATAGAGATGACTTTAATCTAACAAAGTTAAATTGGTCTACAGGGGTGATTGTTGCAACTAGAAAATAGAAGTTATTTTTATTGAGCAGTAAAATGGGAAGGATACATTTATTTGAACTTGAAGATCAAAGTTGGTTCCCGGCTATTTTAAGAAATTATGGCACGGACTTCCTGCAATTCCTGTCAAATAAAACCAAAATGTATAAGCCGGTTATTCCTATCATAGAGAGGGGAATAAGGAAAAGTGGAGAAAACCGTATAATCGATCTTGGCTCGGGCGGTGGAGGAGGATTATTATGGTTAAACTCTGAACAGATTTAAAAATCATATTGACAGATTATTATCCTAATATTCCGGCATTTGAATATACACGACAACTAGCTGATAATTTTGGGTTTGCAACAAAATCGGTTGATGCCAAAGATGTGCCAAAAGAGTTAAAAGGATTCAGAACCATGTTCCTATCCCTGCACCACTTCAAACCAAAAGACGCCCAACAGATTTTACAGAACGCGATAGACTCCAAGGCTTCAATAGGAATATTTGAAGGGCAGGAACGAAGTCTTCCAAGTTTACTGGCCATGTTTTTTTCTCCCATATCCGTCCTTCTTACCACACCCTTTATCCGTCCTTTTAAAATTGGGAGAATCCTCTTTACTTACCTAATCCCTATTGTCCCTTTATTTGTATGGTGGGACGGGATAATTTCCTCATTGCGCACCTATTCCGTTAGGGAAATGAAAGAGCTCGTAGAACAATTAGAGAATAAAGATAGTTTTGATTGGGAAATAAGTAAAATCCGGTCAGGTCCCGGAATTATTCTATACCTGCTGGGAACGGCAAAAGAATAGTGCTATGAAAATAAAGACACAGGAAAGAACTACTTTTAAAACCTCTACTTTTATCAAAATAGAAACTAAACCATGTTCAGAAAATACTCTATAGTGATCTTCCTTGTGCTTTTAATGGGAATCCCTCTATTTCTTTCAGCACAGGAAAAAAAACCAAAAGTTGTTGTGGTATTGAGTGGTGGCGGGGCTAAAGGAATAGCTCATATTCCATTGATTCAAACCCTTGATTCTTTGGGAATTGTCCCCGACCTTGTAGTGGGAACCAGCATGGGTAGTATCGTTGGTGGTTTATACGCCATGGGTTATAGCGGTGACAGTATTGCTGATATAGCCAGGAATGCCAACTGGGATGTTCTATTAAGTGGCGATATTAGTCTGTCTGATGTTAGTGTAGAGGAAAAAAGTGAATTTAACAGGTATCTGGTAAATTTAGGTTTGGAAAAAGGAAAACCAAAAATAAACAGTTCACTCATAAATGATCATAAGCTAAGAGAATTTTTATCTACCCTCGCCTATCCTGTTTATTACATTAATGATTTTGACAGTTTATCCATCCCCTTCAGAGCTATAGCCACGGACCTGGTAAATGGCAGGGAAGTGGTCATAAGTGGCGGATCTATGATGCTCGCTATGAGGGCAAGCATGTCTATTCCCAGTATTTTTAAACCTGTGCCTTATAACAATACGCTTTTAGTTGATGGAGGCATACTCGATAATTTTCCAACGGATATTGCTAAAGAAATGGGGGCGGACATTATTATAGGAAGTGATGTTGGTGGCGGCATGGCACCAATTGAAAAGTTGGATAATATTGCCACAATTTTGTTTCAAACAGGAATGTTGACCAGTAATCTTAAGAATCCGGAGAACAGGAAACTATGTGATATACTCATAGATCATATCCCAAATTTAAGTTATTCTACAGGAGATTTTTCAAAAAGTAACGAGATCTACGAAGAGGGCAAAATTGCAACACTTCAGAATACAGATGCCTTAGTAGCTCTGGCTGAAAGGTTAAAAAAATATCCCCAAAGAAAACATGAGCTTCCCTATATGGAACCTGAATTTATTTTAGACACAATAATCTATAAAAATATCAGCAACGCCAATATGGATCTTGTGAAGGCAAGAACCAATGTTGAAACGGATAAAAAATATACGCCCAAAGAATTTATAGCAGGCATAGACAGGGCAATGGGAACCAATCTTTTTAGTCAAATTACCTATACGCCGGTTATTCTGGATAATAATCGAGGAATAGAAATTACTGGTTTGGAAAAGTCCAAACATCAGCTAAAAGGATCCTTGCATTACGATGGATACAGAGGGGTTGGCTTAATTTTGAATTACACAGGAAGAAATATTATTGGAGATGCCTCCAGGTTTCTTATTACCCTGGATGTTGCAGAACAACCCGGTTTTAGAATTCAGTATCAGAAAAATTTTGGATCGTATAAAGAATGGTGGTGGCGATCCGAACTTTTTGGGGAGCAATTAAAACAAAAAATTTATTTGAATGGCGAAGCTGCAGATAATATAAAATACAATTACTTCTTATTTGATAATGAGATAAATAAAAATATTAATTCATTAAACAGTTTTATTGGTATTGGCATCAACTACAATTACACCGAAATAAAACCCGTTATTAACCCGGATATTAACGATAATATACTGTCTCTCAAGGATTATTTTTATAATAATACTGAGGTTTATATCCATTATTTACGCAATACACTTAATAGTGTTTTCTTCCCTACAAAAGGTTCATATTTTAAAGTAAAACTTGGAAGGTCTTTATTTAATGATGTTAATCTTTCTTATAGTGATAATACCATTATGGATGTTAATGGAAAGACTAACGGCTATACAAAACTAAAAGTGGAGCTGGAGAAGCGAATTCCTTTTCAATCAAAAATTACCGGAGTTGTTGGTGGGTCTTTTGGTTTTATTCTTGAAGATGAATTGCAATCCAATGACCTCTCCTTTACAGATTACGGATATGCCGCGAAATACTTTTTAGGTGGAAATATAATAACCCCCAATAAAGAAAACTATTTGTTCCCGGGATTGCGTCAGGATGAATTAAATGTAAATCAATTCATCAAACTAGATCTTGGACTTCAGTTAAATCCGATAAAAAATATTTTTATTACTCCGCACTTTAATATGGCTTCTGTTGGTTTTACTGATTTTGATGAATACATAAAAGATGCATTTTCCCCCAATGGAAACTGGCAGGAAAATTTTGAGACAAGCTTATTGCTTTCGGCAGGAGCAACTTTCTCTTATAATTCACTTCTGGGGCCGGTTAATTTTGATGTGTCCTGGGTAAATAATATCGATAAAATCAGATTGACTTTCAGTATAGGTATCCCCTTCAACCGGTCCAATTAATAGGTCTCAGGTTTATGAAGTGTACTTTTAATCAATTCCCGAACTAATTTTTCGGCACCCTGTTTTTTTTGGATGATAACCTAAAAAAGTAGGTTATCCGTTTTATGCACTTTACCTAAGACATTCCAACATAGGACCTGCAAAATAATGCTTTAAAGCATCCCGCCTTTTCATCAAAAAACTGTAAATTACCTCTTTGGTTCCAAAAGCTTTAAGATGAAAAACATTAACAGACGAAACTTTATAAAAAAGACATCCCTATCTGCCGCAGGTATTGCAGCTGCATCTATCATACCGGTATCTGGTCATGTCCAAAATAACCGGGAGGCAAATGCGATGTATATGGGCGGATTTGCCGCTCCAAAACTAGAAACGGTCCGTGTCGCCGTAATTGGCGTAGGTGCCCGGGGACCGGATCATTTGCAATTCGCTGCTTCTTTGCCGGGTACAGAAATTGTTGCGATATGCGATTTGTATGAAGACCTTGTTATGAAATGGGCGGGTGTAATTAAAGAAATGGGTAATGGCCAAAGGCATCAAAATATCAGAACTTATTATGGTGAGGAGAACAAATGGAAACTGATGCTGGAAGAAGTACAGCCCGATATGGTTTTTATCGCTACAAACTGGGCCAATCATGCCCCTATGGCCATAGAAGCAATGAATAAAGGGGCACATGCCTTTGTTGAAGTCCCTTTGGCAATTAGTCTGGATGAGCTATGGAGAATTGTAGACGCTTCAGAAAGGACCAGGAAGCACTGCATGATGATGGAAAATGTAAATTATAGTCGTGATGAGTTGCTCTTTTTAAATATGTGCAGGCAGGGGCTTCTTGGTGAACTTTTACATGGGGAGGCAGCCTATATTCATGATTTGAGAACACAGATGAATGAGGTTGAACGCGGAACGGGTTCCTGGCGTACTTATCATTATGCGAGAAGAAATGGGAACCTATATCCCACACATGGCCTGGGCCCTGTGGCACAATACATGAGTCTGGGTCGTAAAGAAGATACTTTTAAAAGTCTGGTATCGTATTCCACACCGGCTATGGGGCGCGCTCTATATGCCAGGGAAAATTTTCCTCCTGGCCACAAATGGAATCAAATGGGCTATAAGGGGGGCGATATGAACACTTCCATAATTAAGACCAATCTCGGTAGAACCATTA
>JAHEBI010000099.1 GCA_024642325.1 Eudoraea sp.
CATTGGAACCACATAGCTATATTCTTTTTTAAATGCTTTACCGCCAATAGTCGCATCCGCTGCAAGTTCATGGAAGTCTATTTTGTGTCTGCTGAGTATTTCCGCAAGATGCCAGGTCTTGGCCGCATCCTTGCTATCACCAAAAATTATTGATTTATTCTTGCTTTTTGCCGCTTCACTTCTCGCATTTCGGAAAAAATCCTGCTGATAAGAAAGAATTTTTACACGCATGTTTTTGGCCGCATCTATGGTTGACAATGCCGTTGTAAATTGATTTCTGATTGTAAATGGAAAAGTAAGAGTGCCATTTTCAGTCTCTTGTATATGACCCCGGGAACTGGCTTGTTCAAAGAGGATTCCAATTCCCCCGTTGACGTCTGGAAATGTAGAACCTTTCCCATAATAGTAGTCGTCATATCCTTGCTCTGTATAGTAAAGAGATCCTATTTTATCTAATGCTTTGGCATGGTAACGACCAATTTCTGCAGTTAGTTCCTGGTTAGCCGAAGGAGTTAAAGGATGTACCCTTGCAGGCTCGCCCGGTTGAAAAAAGAAGGTTGAATTGGTGCGCATTTCATGGTGATCCGTAAGGATATTTGGAAGCCATTTATGGAAAGTTTCTATTCTTGCCCGGCTTTCCGGTAATTGCACGGGAAGCCAATCCCGATTAATATCAAACCAATAATGATTAGTTCGGCCACCGGGCCAAACTTCATGGTACTCTCTTTCATTGGTATCGGAATTCAGGTTCATACTCCTATTGGTATTTGCCCAGTAAGCAAATCGCTGAAGACCGTCCGGATTAAAAGATGGATCCATAAGAATAACCAGGTGGTCCAGTAATTCTTCAATCTCCGGCCCCTGGGCTGCCGCCAGATAATATGCATAGGCTAAGCCAGCATTTGCTCCACTGGGTTCATTGCCGTGAACAGAGAATCCCTGATATACTATAATTGGCATATTTTCTATGGAAACTGAGGTGTCTCCATTCTCTGTAAGTGCTATATGATCCTGGCGAATCTGTTCGAGGTTTTTATGGTTTTTGGGGGAAGTGATGGTCAGTAATAAGATAGGTCTGCCTTCAAAAGTGGATCCGCGGTTTTCAATACTTATACGATCACTTTTCCCGGCTAATGTTTGCATATAAAACATCAGTTTGTCATGGGTGACGTGCCATTCGCCTACCTCATGACCAATTAACTCCGCAGGACGGGGAATGCTTTCATCATAAGTGATATTCTGTGGTAAATAATAGTCAAGATTAATCGAATTCTGAGAGACCGCTATAAAAGAGAAGATAAGAAGTACCGTTGTAATAATTTTTCTCATTTTCTTTGAAGTTTGTATAAGTTAGGGTATAAAAATAAAAAACGACCTTTGAATACAAAGATCGTTTGAATGATTCTGTAATTAGAATTTAGATATCATCAAAATCCAAATCTGTAAAATTATCTGTGGATGAAGCCTCTCCATTTGGACTAGGCTCATCTTTTTTGAAGTCTTTTTGATGTCTTTCCGAGATAACTTCCTGTCCTTTTTCTGTAATTATATAGTCCATCATTTCTTCCATGATTTCTCTAAACGACTCAAAATCCTCTTTGTAGAGATATATTTTGTGTTTTTTATAGTGGAAGGAGCCATCATCATGGGTAAATTTTTTACTCTCTGTAATGGTCAGATAATAATCTTCTGCCTTAGTACTTCTAACATCAAAAAAGTATGTCCTTCTCCCGGCTCTTAAAACTTTTGAGAAAATTTCTTCCTGATCCATTAAATCTTTATCGCTCATTTGTAAAATATCAAGTTAGTATTTATACCTAAAATATATTCAAAAATGTAAAAAAAAAGCTTACCTGACAACATTTTTCTAGATTTCTTTCGCCGATAGTTGATTGATATAAAGCTCCTTGTAGTAACCTTTTTTCTCTATCAATTCATTATGAGTACCTTCCTGGAGGACCTTTCCACCTTCCAGAACTATAATCTTATCTGCGTTTTTGGCCGATGAAACACGATGGCTTACAATAAGGGTTGTCCTTAAATGTGACGCTTGTTTCAGGTTTTGGAGTATTTCTTCTTCAGTTTCTGTATCCACGGCAGACAGGCAATCATCGAAAAGATAAATCCTGGGGTCTTTTAGTAAAGCCCTGGCTATCGATACGCGCTGTTTCTGACCTCCGCTCAAGGTAATACCCCGCTCACCAAGTATAGTATCATATTTTTTGGAAAAACCCATGATGTTTTCATGAACGGCAGCTTTTCTGGCAACTTCCAAAATCTCGCTTTCTGTTGCGTCCTCCTTACCGAATTTTAGGTTATTCTTTATCGTATCAGAAAATAAAAACGCATCCTGAGGAACAGCACCAATTGATTCTCTTAGGTTATGTAAATTTAATTTTTGAATTGGGACACCATCAATTAAAATCTGACCTGAAGAGGTGTCGTATAACCTGGCTATCAGATCGAGGATCGTAGATTTTCCTGAACCGGTTTTTCCAATAATTGCAACTGTTTCGCCTTCATTTATAGTAAACGATATATTTTTAAGAGCCGTAATATTGGTATCATCATAGGTAAACGTGACATTTCTGAATTCAATGGCTCCTTTTATGGGAGTGTCTTCCGTAACTTCGTTCTTTATTTCAGGTTGTTCATTTAAAAACTCATTTATCCGCTTTTGAGAAGCTTCGGCACGCTGGACAATGGAGGTTAACCACCCTACAACAGCAACGGGCCAGGTAAGCATATTTACATAAAGTATAAATTCTGCAATAGTACCTATAGATAAAATTTCACCATTGATATATTGTTTGCCTCCAACATAAATGACAAAAATATTACTGATTCCAATTAATAGGATCATCAATGGAAAAAACCAGGCGTTAACTTTGGCCAGATCCATGCTTTTATCTTTTCCTTCGTTAGCCAGCACAACCACTTCGCTGTTTATCTGAGGCTCCAGGCTATATGCCTTTATAACCGATATTCCGGAAAAGGATTCCTGGGCAAAAGTGGATAATGTGGAGAGGTATTCCTGAACTTTGGTACTTCTTTTATGAATAATTTTACTTATCTGATATATCAAAACCGAAAGTATAGGCAAGGGTAATAATGAATAAAATGCAATGGTTGGTGCTTTAATAAACATCAGGGGAATCAGACAAACAAACAAGGTGAGTGTCTGGATTCCGTACATTATTGCAGGCCCGGTATAAAGTCGTACCTGCCCAACATCTTCACTAATCCTGTTCATTAGGTCGCCGGTGCGGTTCTTTTTATAAAAATTCAGACTCAGAAGCTGGTAATGATCAAAAACTTCATTTTTTAAATCGTATTCAATGTATCGGGATACATTAATAATGGTCTGCCTCATTAAGAAGGTGAAAAAACCTGAGAGCAATGCTGCCCCAACAATAATCAGGATATATTCTAAAAGCAAATCTCTTGCCGCAGGTTCTGTAATTTCTGAAGCCACATAATTCTCTACTACTTCAATGGATTTTTTTACATAGGAAGGCATGATCAACTGAAATATCCTGGCAATAATCGTGATGATAATACCCATTAGTAATTTAAACCAATATTTTTTAAAGTATTTGTCTAAGTGCCTGAGTTCTTTCATTAAAATGGCTGGTAATACGAATTGGTTGAACAGATTGACAAATATAGCTGATTGGTCACAAAACAAATGTTATAAAACTTATAAGATAAACTGATAATTAGGTTCGGATTTAAAATAGATTAGTATTTTTGCGGCGTTTTGTATCTATAATTAAAAGCGAGGTTCTTTAAAATGCTTACACGAAGGCAAATCAGGGTAAAAGTAATGCAATGCATTTATTCCCTAACCTTATCACACGATGAATCGTTGGAAAAACAGAAAAAATTTCTACGAATTAGCATTGACAATACCTACATCCTCTATCTTCTTGTTCTTAGTCTTCTGATGGAACTTTATAAAATGGAGGAAAATTTCATCAGATTATCTTCTAAAAAATATTTGAATTCAGAGGCTGAAAAATATCCGAACAGGGAAAAGTTCCTGAATAACGCCCTGCTTAAACAACTTTTTAATAATTCCCTGTTGCAAAATGAATTGGTAAAAAGGAAATTGGATAATTGGGATCTCCATCAGGATTATGTAAAAATAGTATTTCGTGAAATAAAAAAGAGTGAACTCTTTGATAGCTATATGCTTTTGGAAGAAAGTAGCTACGAAGAGGATAAAAATCTTATTGCAAATCTTTTTAAGGACGTTATTGCACCTAATGAAAGGATCTATGAATATTTTGAGGATAACAAATTAACCTGGGTAGATGATATCCCGCTTGTCAATACTTTTGTTTTAAAACAATTGAGGAAGGTAAATGAAGATAGTAATCAAACCTATTTTTTGCCTAAGCTTTTAAAAGACTCCGATGATATAATTTTTGCGGAGCAATTATTAACAAAAACCCTGTTAAACAATAAAAAATTTGAAGAGGAAATTCAAATAAAAACACCGAATTGGGATAAGGACAGGATTGCAGATATAGATGCGATACTTTTAAAGATGGCCATTTGTGAACTTACTGGTTTCCCGTCTATTCCCGAACGTGTAACCATTAATGAGTATTTGGAAATTGCAAAAGAATATTCTACACCAAAGAGTAGTATCTTCATTAATGGTATTTTGGATAAATTGGTAAAGGAATACAGGAGTGATGGAAAATTGAAAAAAACAGGGAGAGGGTTATTATAAACAAATATTCCTTAATTTTGCATGCAAATCTTAAAAATAAATTATAATGAAAAGATTATTTATTGTACTCGGTTTAACCGCAGCCTTAGTACTTAGCTCATGCAAGGAAAATGCTTCCAGCAAAGTAAACACAGAAAATGTTGAAGTGGCAGCAGAAAGAGACTTACAGGCCAAAAAAGTTCCTGTAATGCAATTTGATGAAACTGAACATGATTTTGGCACCATTACGCAAGGTACTCCTCAGGAAACTATCTTCACTTTTACAAACACAGGTGATGCACCATTAATTATTACAAACGCAACCAGCAGTTGCGGATGTACAGTTCCAAATCCACCTAAAGATCCGATTGCACCAGGTGAGAAAGGCGAGCTTATGGTAAAATTCAATGGTTCAGGTCAAAATCAGGTAACAAAGACCATCACGGTTACTGCGAATACAGAAAAAGGACAGGAAATTTTGAGAATTAAAGCATTTGTTAACCCTAAAGACGCGGGACCAACTGCAGCGGTCGGCCCAATTAAATAAGTAATACAAAACTCGACAAAAAATTATGGGTGATATAGGACAATTTCTTCCAATGATACTCATCTTCGTGGTGGCATATTTTTTTATGATACGTCCGCAGATGAAACGTCAAAAAGACGAAAAGAAGTTTGCACAGGCACTGAAGAAAGGTGATAAAATAGTAACGAAAAGTGGCTTGCATGGCAAAATTGTGGATTTAAACGATAAGGATTTTTCCTGTATTATTGAGACCATGGCCGGAAGGTTAAAATTTGACAGATCTGCTATTTCTATGGAAATGAGCGCCAAATTGAATGCTGCTCCAAAAGAAAATTAGGATTAAAAACAATGTGAGATAAAAACACCGGTAGTTACCGGTGTTTTTTTTTGATCTGATAATTGGCTGAAAATCTTTATATTGAACCTTCCAATAAAATAAAACTATGAACACAGAGAGAAGAAGGTTTATTAAGAAAAGTTCGTTATTCCTGTTAGGATCAGGGGCTTCATTTCTATTTCCTGTAGAACTTCTTGCTTCCATGCGCAGGAAAGTTGGACCAAACGATCAGATAAATATGGGATTGATCGGTTGTAATGGCATGGGTTTTAGTGATCTTCTTTCTCTTTTAAAAATCAGCGAAGTCAATATTATAGCGCTTTGTGATGTTGATGAAAATGTACTTTCCCGCAGAACAGCTGAACTGGAAAAAGCCGGGATCAGTAAACCAAAATGGTATACGGATTATAGGAAAATGCTGGATAATAAAGATATTGATTTTGTGGTGATCGGGACCCCGGATCATTGGCATTGCCTTCAATTGACAGATGCTTTAAGTGCTGGTAAAGATGTGTATTGTGAAAAGCCCATTGCTAATTCCATGCAGGAATGTGATATTATGTTAGCTACTGTACAGGGGAGCAACCAAATTGTTCAAATTGGTCAATGGCAGCGGAGTCAGCCTCATTTTGTTGATGCAATAAATTTTGTACACTCCGGGAAATTGGGTGAAATCAGATTGGCAAAAGCCTGGGCGTATCAGGGATGGATGAAACCTGTTCCTATTCTGGCAGACCAGCAGGCTCCTGCAGGTGTAGATTACAAAATGTGGTTAGGACCCGCCCCGGAACGTTCTTTTAACGCAAACAGATTCCATTTTAATTTCAGATGGTTTTGGGATTATGCTGGTGGACTTATGACTGATTGGGGAGTTCATCTTATGGACTATGCTCTGTATGGAATGAAGGCAGGTACTCCTAAATCTGTGATGGCACTTGGTGGAAAATTTGCCTACCCAAATGATGCTTCAGAAACACCAGACACTTTACAGACTGTTTATGAATACGATAATTTCTCAATACTTTGGGAGCATGCTACCGGCATTGATGGAGGAAATTATGGTAGAAATCACGGAATTGCTTTTATCGGAAATAATGGCACATTGGTGCTCGATAGAAATGGCTGGGAAGTGATTCCGGAAAAGGAATTTCAAGGCTGGGGCAAGGAAGGCATACCACGTATGGAGGCCCTGCCCTTGCAACAAAATCAGGGAAGTGGCCTGGATCTTCATACGAAGAACTTCATAGAGGCAATTAAAAGCAGGGACCACGGGAATCTTAATGCACCAATTCAGGTAGGCTACGATGCAGCGATGGTATCTCATATGGGAAATGTGGCATTCAAATCCGGAAACAGAATATATTGGGATGCAGATAAAGGCAGATTTACAGATAAAACAGCCAATGAAATTATGTTGGCTTCTTATAATAATGGCTGGAAATTGCCGCAAAAATGAGAAAATAGATAGAAGTGAATTGACCTTTTGGAAAGATTTTGGCCATTAACTTAGATGTAAGGCGATGAATTTATCTGTATTTATCATTCCACCCCATACCTTTAGAAATCATTGGAATAATCTTCTCAAGTCTTGATTCCTTTGTCTTTTGTTGTTTAGCTTCAGAAATGTACTCACAATACTCTCGTTGTTTATAAGGTGCAAGTGCTTTGAACTGCTTGTTGAGATTTGTGTTTGCCAGCAAAGTATCCCTTAATAGTTTTGGGATGCTGATTTCTTTTTTTGGTGAAGGACTTAAAGCCATGCCTTTCCTTTCATTTTGTATGGCTTCCTCCAAATAAGCCAGAACAACAACTTCATTTATCTCATCATTTGAACTAAATTTCCAGTGCCTCATGGATTTTGTTTTCCCTTCCCGGGCATTTTTCAAAACCCCTTTGGGATCACTTAGGAAGACTCCGTTAAAAAACCAAAGGCCAAAATGATTTTTAAAAGCCATTATACCCAAGACATTTTTGTCGTCTATGGTGTACACGGGAGAACCCCATTTTAGAGTTTCTGCCAATTGGGTTTTAAGGGCAATTTCCCTCAACAGGGTAATTCCCTCTTTAAATTTTTGATCTTTGGAATAGTAGGCTTCTATTTTTTC
>JAHEBI010000100.1 GCA_024642325.1 Eudoraea sp.
CCTGAATTTAATCAGAAATTATGGGCGGCCGGAATAGGAGCAATCAGAACTAAAAAATAATGGAGGAATACTATAATTATATTAAGGCACTTCACCTCATATTTGTAGTAACCTGGTTTGCTGGATTATTTTATATCCCCAGATTGTTTATATACCACATTGAAGCGGATGAAAAGCCATCCCCGGATAAAGAAATACTTTCTGATCAGTTGAAGTTAATGACCAAAAGACTTTGGTATATTATTACATGGCCTTCAGCTTTTTTAAGTACGATATTTGCGGTCTGGTTGTTACTGCTGATTCCAGCCTGGTTAGAGCAACCATGGATGCATATTAAATTGTTCTTTGTGGTATTGCTAATTATTTATCATTTGAAAACCCATATGATCTATCTTCAATTACAACGCGATGAAATAAAATATACTTCCAATTTTATGCGTATTTGGAATGAAGGGGCTACTGTAATTTTATTTGCAGTCACCTTTTTGGTCATATTAAAGGGTACTTTCAGCTGGATATTTGGAGTATTGGGGATTATTGTACTTGGTATTCTATTAATGCTTGGGATTCGTTTATACAAAAGGATTAGGGATAAAAATCCCAATGCTTAATCTGCTTCTGTACGGGAATTTGATAAGTTGCTTTGGCTTGATTATTGTTATCTTTAAACCTAAATAAAGAGTCCTTGCTTAAAAAGTTATCCCTTCGATCCCGAATATTTGTCGCTATGATTTTACTGGTGGCTATCGCATCAGTATTAATAGCCGGGGTTACTATTTACCAATACAGAGAGCAATCAAAAGATTACCATAAAGATCGATTGGAGCGTAAAGAAGGTCAGATACAGCAGAGTATAGCCTATACTTTACAGGAAACCACCTATCCCGTAACGACAGAGAATCTTTCATTAATATTCAAAGATGAAATTTATCGGATTGCTGATATTCATAATGTTAATTTCAATATTTATGACCTTGAAGGGAATTTAATCAAAACCTCAAAACCAAGATTCAGAAATGATTCCATTAGCCTTCACCTGGAGCCGCAAATAATCAATATGTTATCCAATACAGTTGAAAAGCGTTATGTGCAGGATGATATGGCTGCAGGGGATGAGTATCAGGCTTCATATACCTACATAGTTGACGATAAATTTAAACCACTTGGTATATTAAATTTGCCTTATTATCAGGATAACTCCTTTAACGATATGGAACTCAAAGAATTCCTGATGCGCCTGGGGGTAGTTTATCTGTTTATGTTGCTAATTGCAATTGTTTTGGCTTATTTCATTTCCAAATACATTACCCGCTCCTTAAAAACTATTTCAGATAAGATTACCCAGACAGATATTACGAAAAGAAATGAAAAGATCTTTATTGAAAATCCGGGACACGAAATAGGAAAACTTATTGAATCCTATAATGATATGATTGATGAATTAGAAATAAGTGCAGCAAAACTTGGCAGGAGCGAAAGGGAAAGGGCTTGGCGTGAGATGGCCAAACAGGTGGCTCATGAAATTAAAAACCCACTTACTCCTATGAGGCTAAGTGTACAAAGTTTTGAAAGAAAATTTAATCCTGAAGACCCTGATGTGCACAAGAAAGTGAAGGAATATTCCAGGACTTTGATCCAGCAAATAGATACATTGAGCAGCATCGCATCTGCTTTTTCAAGTTTTGCGGAAATGCCTGCTCAACAGAATGAAAATATTAATGTGGTTAAAATAGTCAAACTGGCTTTGGACATTTTTAACGAAAAATATATACATTTTGTGGCAGACGAAGAGGAAATTATTGCAAAGTTGGACCGCACTCAATTAATACGCGTAATTACCAATTTGGTGAAGAATGCTATTCAGGCAATTCCCGAAGTGAATTCACCAAGAATATTGGTTTCGGTAGTGTCTGAAGGAAGTAAAGTAAAGATTTCAGTTGCAGACAATGGCATCGGTATTCAGGATGGGTTTAAGGATAAGGTTTTTGAGCCCAAGTTTACAACTAAATCAAGCGGAATGGGCTTAGGCCTGGGAATGGTAAAGAATATTGTTGAGACCTATAGCGGGAGTATTAATTTTACATCCCAACCAGGGAAGGGAACAGTATTTACGGTTATCTTTCCAAAAACAGTAAAAAAATATAACAATAAACGCCTATGAACTTTGAAAATATACTTGTAGAGCTCAAAGATAAACTGGCAACTGTTACCATTAACAGGCCAAATAAATTAAATGCATTAAACAGGGCCACAATTAAAGACCTAAGCAAGGCATTTAAGATACTGGATAAAAACAAATTGATAAGGGTTATTATACTTACCGGAAGTGGAGAAAAGGCTTTTGTGGCGGGCGCGGATATTTCAGAATTTGCAAACTATAATGAAAAGGAAGGCAGGGAGCTGGCCGCAAAAGGCCAGAAGAACCTTTTTACCCTAATAGAGAACCTGTCTACCCCTGTTATCGCAGCTATCAATGGTTTTGCCCTTGGAGGCGGACTGGAATTAGCGATGGCCTGTCATTTCAGACTGGCCAGCAATAGTGCCAAAATGGGTTTGCCCGAAGTTTCTTTGGGAGTGATTCCCGGATATGGCGGCACACAGCGATTACCTCAATTAATTGGAAAAGGAAGGGCTATGGAGCTGATTATGACCGCCGGTATGATCGATGCAGAAAAAGCTTTGTCCTATGGTCTTGTAAACCAAGTGGTTCCCCAGGAAGAACTATTGCCTCTTTGTTTGAAAATAGCTGGCAAGATATCGAATAACTCACCTGTTGCAATTTCTTATGCAATAAAAGCAGTAAATGCGGGTTTTAAGAGTAATGCGAAAGGGTTTGAAACCGAGATAATTGCATTTGGAAGCTGTTTTGGAACAGACGATTTTAAAGAAGGGACCACAGCCTTTTTAGAAAAAAGAAAAGCAGAATTTCCCGGAACCCGATGAGCCTAAAATTGATCATCTATCATGAAAATTCGTTTTATCGTTTTATTTGCAGTTTTTACTGCGATGTTTTCTTACGGGCAAAAAATGCCTATTTCCTATGATTTTGGAGAAAAGTACAACGACATATATAAGTATTCCAATTTAGTTTCCATTTCTGAAGACGGTACTGGCGGTACAATCTTGGTAAGAGCATACTATACAGGAATGATCCTGAAACCTAAAGGATTTTTTATAGAGCATTATAATAAGGACCTCGAACTGATTTCCGAATACAATTACAAATTAAAAGGACCTGATCTTATAGAAGGTTACGTTAAAAACGGACAATTGTATTTATTGTTTTTGGATTATAATCTGGAGAATACATCATATGATTATATTGTTCATCGCAGCCCGATTTCAAATTTTAACTTTACCCAGGAGAAGTTACTTTCAATTCAGTCAGAGCAAGTACAACAACCTTATGACCACAACTACTACAACAGAAATTTCTCCTCCGGATTTACTACAACGGCCTTATTCAATGATGATAAAAACGCCTTTATAATCAGTGCGCATTTTAAGAAGGGAAAGATAAACCAACATAATATTTATTTGTTTAATGCTTCTCTCAAAAAAATATTCGAGCAGGATTTTTCTAATGAAATAGAGGAAAAGAATTATGCTTTTGAAAATATAGCTGTCTCGCCAAATATGGATCGTGCATACATTATAGGTAAGGCATATTTTAAGAAGAAACGATTTAGCGCTTTGGAACGTAAGTTTCAGTATGAGCTGATTATGCTTACCAAAGAAGGTGCCAGCACTCAGGTATTTGATGGGCCCGATAAATATTCAGAAGCCCTAAAGCCTATCCTAAGGAATAACAGCCTAATTTGTGTTGGGTTTTACGCCGATAGAAAAGATAACAGGTATAATGGGTTGGGATATTTTAAATTGGACCCTATAACACTCGAATTCCAGATAAGAAAATACAATCCTTTTTCAGATCAATTTATGAAAGACAAGTTTGGAACCGAGGATGCCGAGCAAGTGAAGAACCTGATATTTAAAAATGTCAGCTTTACTCAAAATGATGAAATCCTGTTTAATGCTGAGGAATATTTTGTTACCACAAGTGTTCAGGCAAATTCTAGCGGCGGAAGACTAAGGGTGGAACGTTTTCATTACAATGATATAGTAAGTGTAAAACTTGATCTGAATGGTGATATGCTTTGGGCAAGAAACATCAATAAATCTGAAGTAACACAGGGTGATGGAGCATATGCATCCTACAGCTCCTACACTAAGAATGACAACACCTACTTTTTTATAAGTTCTTCGGCTGAAAACCCTCAGTTACTGAATAATGAACGACTGATTTTTAAACAAGGCCTTAGCAGGAATAGAAATGTCTTTGTGATCCAATTGGACAAACAGGGTAAAATGAGTTATGAAAAAATTATTGATGATAAAGAAGCTCGCCTGCCGCTTATGGTTTCAAAACCTCTGATGGATTTCAATGATGACGCGGTTTTGTTTTACGCCAAAAGAGGAACTAAAAAGCAACTAGTGAATGTCTCTGTCAATTAAATAAACTTGTTTCAATAGGAATAAATCCATAAATTTGGAATAAATCCATATATTGAAGCAAGATAAATTTATTAGAGGAAGGGGTGCCCAGCAAAATACACCGAACAGATTTCTTAAACACATACACGAATTACAACAGGACTTTCTTGAATTTTGCAGGAAGGAAGGAGAAGAAGCTACCCAAATAAAAACTCAATACCTGCCGGTTTTTCCTAAAAGCATTGTTAATAAAGTAACCAGTCCGGACGTGGGTATGGAATATTCAATGAATCCATATCAGGGGTGTGAACATGGTTGCATTTATTGCTATGCCCGAAACACACACGAATATTGGGGTCTAAGCGCGGGGTTAGACTTTGAACAAAAAATATTAGTAAAAAAGGACGCCCCCGGGTTGCTTGAAACCAAATTAAAAAACAATAAATGGAAAGCGGCCCCCATCGTACTTTCAGGAAATACAGATTGTTACCAACCCGCAGAGAAGGAATTTAAGATTACAAGGGCATGTCTGGAGGTATTTTTGCGATACCGTCATCCTGTAGGGATCATCACCAAAAATTCCTTGATCCTGAGGGATATGGATTTGTTAAAGGAATTGAATTTTTACGGACTGGTAGGGGTAAATATATCAATTACATCACTTTCGGAAGATACCAGAAGAATTTTAGAACCTAGGACTACAACCATAAAAAAACGTTTGAATACGATTGCTGCGCTGGCCGGGAATAATATCCCTGTTAATGCTATGCTGGCTCCGATTATTCCGGGGATAAATAGTCATGAAATTATAAATTTGGCAAAAGTCACGGCAGATCACGGTGCTTCTTCTTTTGCATATACCATAGTCCGTTTAAATGGAGCCATTGGCGTTATTTTTGCAGACTGGATCCGGAAAACGATGCCTGATAAGGCAGAAAAGGTTTTGAGTCTTATTGCGTCATGCCATGGGGGGACTTTAAATGACAGTAGATTTGGTTTGCGCAGTAAGGGTGAAGGCAATATTGCACTCCAAATACAGGAAATGGCTAAATTGGCCAAATTGAAATATTATAAGGGAAGGTCTTTTCCAAAATTAAACAGGGAATTACACGAGCAATATAAACAGGGTCAAATGAAATTGTTCAACTAGGGTTCTCTTATAAATGTCCTTTATGAGCTTTAAGTCAGCAAAAAGCTAAAGGCCAGCTAACCAAGTTCCCATCCTTTTCTATAAGTACCCTTTACCCATTCGTTGGCCTTCTCATAATTAGTGACCCTCATCTGCTCTCCATCCCAAAGTATTTTTCGTCTGCCAGGATATATAAATCCACGGCCACTGGCATTTGCCTCTTTGTACTGAAAGGACTTAATAGCAAGGTTTCCCATTAAAACAGCCTCGGTCAGAGGTCCTGATCGTTTAAAATCAGAGGAAGTCTCCAGGCCTTCTAAACAAGCTTCCACCCAATTTTGTTGATGCCCACCGGTATCACCTTTGATTCTTTTTAAATAAGGTTTTGGGGGTTTTATGTTTTTCATCATTTCAGAAGGTAACAACCTTGCATTTCTGGAATAGGTATCACAAACCAGAATACCTTTAGAACCATAAAAAACAGTACCTCCACCAGAATCTCCGATGGTTTCATCGTCTTTTAATTCATCGGGCAGATCAGGCATCAGCCCACCATCATACCAGTTTAAGGCGATACCACCATGTTCCGGGGTATTGAATTTAAGCCTGACCAGGGAAGAAGCAGGACAGGATTCACTGTAATCAGCTTCAATGAAGTCTCCTACCCAATTGGTAGTGCAACTGGCCTCAGCCTCGGTTGGATATCCAAGGTCCAGCACTCCGAAAGGAGTTTCCATAATATGACAACCCATATCGCCTAGTGCCCCTGTTCCAAAATCCCACCAACCTCTCCATTTAAATGGAAGATAGGAATCACTATAATCCCGCATTTCTGCGGGACCTAACCATAAATCCCAATCGAGACCTTCCGGAATGGGATCTACCTGGGTTGGTAATGGAACGCCCTGAGGCCATACGGGCCTGTTTGTCCAACAATCAACTCTTTCCACTTTGCCTATTATCCCGGATTGTATCCATTCCTTAGCTTCCCGGCTTCCATCACTGGATGCACCCTGATTCCCCATTTGAGTAACTATACCATTTTCCCTGGCAACCCTTGTCATTAATCGCGCCTCTGCAATATTGTGGGTTAACGGCTTTTCTACATAAGCATGTTTCTTTTCACGCATAAACGGTAATGCAATGGTTGCGTGCGTATGATCAGGAGTAGCTACCATTATGGCATCTATTTCATTCAAATGATTGTCAAAGACCTTTCGGAAATCCTTATAGATTTTTGCTTTTGAGTATTTTTTATAACTCTTTTCCGCTCTCCGGTCGTCAACATCACACAAGGTAACATACTTTACCTTGTTGGTCCTATCAAGACCATTCAAAACACTGGATCCACGTCCACCCACACCAAAGGCCGAGACATATAGTGTATCACTGGGGGGGATGTGGCCTTTACCTAAAACAAAACTGGGGACAATTGAGAAAACAGCAGAAGATGCAACTGCTTTTTTGACAAATACTCTTCTTTTCATACAGGATTGGATTTCATAATGAGGCTTGAATATACAAAAAAACAGCAAGTAATATTTTTTGATGAAAATTTAGAACTGACTATATAAAAATTAAGGCCTATAATCCATCTTAAATCATTTTTTGCCTTCCCACTCCTTATAGAATTGATCCAGATATTTGAGCATAAAAGCATGGCGATTCTCGGCAAGCTTTTTGCCGGCAGAGGTATTCATCTTTCCTTTTAAGAGCAGCAGTTTTTCATAAAAATGATTGATTGTGGGGGCACTGGAATTTTTATATTCTTCTTTGCTCATCTTCATATTTGGAGCAATTTCAGGATTGTAGAGCTCCCTGTTTTTAAATCCACCATAGTTAAACGCCCTTGCAATACCTATAGCCCCGATTGCATCTAATCGGTCCGCATCCTGCACTACCTGTAATTCAAGAGAGTTAAAAGGCTTCTCTGTGGCGGAGAGACTATTTTTGAATGAAACAGTTTCTATAATTTTGATAATGTGCTCCCTGCTCGATTCATCTACATTTAATTCTGTCAATAATTCAGAAGCTATTTTAGGCCCCAGAGTTTCGTCCCC
>JAHEBI010000101.1 GCA_024642325.1 Eudoraea sp.
TTATACTTCCCCGCATTGGCCACTTCAGGTTGATAAAGAATACTGGAAAAAATATGAAGGACGCTATGATAAAGGCTATGACCAATTAAAAGAGGACAGATTGGAAAGTCTTAAAAAAGCTGGGATGATTCCGGAGAATGCGGTCTTACCCCCTACCCATCCTTCTGTAAGGCCGTGGGACTCACTTTCGGAATCTGAAAGAAAAAGAGAATCGCGTAAAATGGAACTCTATGCAGGGATGGTGGATAATCTGGATGAAAATATTGGACGGATAATAACATATTTAAAGGAGATTGGGGCCTATGAGAATACCCTGATTATTTTTATGTCGGATAATGGGGCAGCCGGTGAAGACTATTACAATGATCCCCGGATCAGACCGTATATCAATCCCTATTTTATAAATGACTATGAAACCATGGGAGAACCAAATTCTTTGATTTCCTATGGCCCTCAGTGGGCCGAAGCAGGTTCTTCCCCATTTAGATATTACAAAGAATACGCTACCAATGGCGGTATTATAGCGCCCATGATTATAAGTGGTCCGTTTGTAGAAAAACATAATGAAATCAACGACGACTTTCTGACGGTTATGGATATTGCACCAACTCTTTATGAGATAGCCCAGGTCAACTATCCTTCGGCGTTTAACGGGAATAAATTATTTCCTTTAAAAGGCAATTCATTGATCTCTTTCGTTTCCGGGAAAACAAACACCATACATACCAACGACTATGTTTTTGGTCTGGAGCACAGTGGAAATACGATGTTAAGGAAAGGGTCATGGAAAATAGCCAATTTCAGTGACCCTTTTAGTTTATCGGAATTTGAACTCTATAACCTGGATGAAGACCTGGGTGAAATTCACGACCTAAAAAAACTGAACCCTGAAAAATATCAGGAATTGTTTCAGGAATGGACCAACTTCGCCAGCGAAATACAAGTCCAGTTACCAGGTATCACCTATGATTAATCTATAAATTCTCAACCTACTTTACAATACAAGTTCTTTATCTACCGAACCTCAAATTATGAGCCCTCCTTTTTAGGTTTGGGAGGAAGTTTAAATTCCTCAGGTTGCGGATCTAATGGCTCTAACTTCTTCCCTTGCAAACCGGGATGGTCTGCGGGGATAAAATTCGATCTAAATTGCCAGTAAGCCATTGGCATTGGCGAAACAGGTTCCCCATCAGAATGATGAATATTTCCACGATAGGGGTTCAGATATTCCCAGACAATTTCTCCTTCAGGAGTTACTTCAAAAAACCGACCCCGGGCTCCTTCATTGATAAATGTATTTCCATTTTGCATCCGTTGTGCTCCTGATATAAAGCTTGAATAAAAGGAGAGCGTATCCGGTGCTATATATTTCCAAACGGGTCCCTCCGGTCCAAATGTACCATCTTCGCTCCTGTCGTAATACCCTTCATTATTGACAGGTAGCTTCAATTCATAGACTGCAGAATAATCAAGACTATCAGGGCCCATTGGAATATGATTATTAAATACCGTAAGATTACCCGCACCAGGAAGTCCTTTTTCAATCCATCTCACATCATGCTGACCAAATAATTTCTGATTCGTGGAATCCCCATGGTTATAATTTTTAGGGTTTCCCCATCGGTATAAAAAGTCCCCTCCATGGCCCATTTTCCCACCACTGTGGCCGGCAGCTTCTTCCGTTGTTGTACTGTGGTCAATGATGAAGATTTCATCTAAATTAGGGGAGCTAAAAACAATTTGATCCAATTCAGGATTGTAGTTGATAGCATTTAAGTGATAGACATCAGCGCCCCTGTTCTCAACAGTTTGATTCCTCCATGCCCTTTTTAGTTTATGCAATACAGCCATACTGTCATGGGAAATTAGAGGGGGTATTTCCCCGTCTTTATTGAAGTCAAGGAGTTCAGGATGTGCTGCAACATCTCCATAGTTATCTTTAGTTTCATCATAATCCTGTATTAAATGATCCCACATATGCCATTCCCATACAATATCTCCTCCGTTAGCACCCCGGGGTTTTATTTCAACTATAGCATCAGGCCAGAGACCGGCTTTTGGGGTAAATTCAGGCTTTCTCCCGGCCTGCAACACCTCTTCCTCAGTCTTGGCTTCCCAGGCAATTGCAAGGATATTACCATTAGGCAAAAGGGCCATGTCATGGTGTGCATGATGTTTTTCATTGGCGTATTCAAAGTCCCAAAGCATCTTACTGTCCCAACTAATTTTTTGTAAACGACCCGCATTACCCCCGCCACCAAATACGGGAAAATCGGGATCCACTGATAGTAATGTGAGTGAGCCGTCATCATTTAAATAAAAACTGTTTACCTCATAATTCCCTTTCCACTCGTGGACCACTTTTCCTTCCCGGTTGACCAGGTAAGTAGCGGCTGAATTTGCCGGTCTGAATAGCACATATCCCGGAGTAAGTCCTTCCGTGCTTACGGTTAAACCACGAGGCATATATAACCCAAACATATTCCTGTCCTTGTTATCCGGTTCTTCGGTCGTGGGTTTTTTGTCAGTACAATGGACAAGCATGCCCGCCATAACAAAAGCAATAAGATAGTTTTGAATTTTTTTCATGGTTGTCAGCTGGTATTTTTTAATTTCAAGTTGTGAATTTAACAACTCTTGATTAAATATCTTGTATGTCTTCTTAAATAATTCCAAAAAATCAATTCCTTTTTTAAGACAATAGAATTCGTGATTTTAGCTCATATTAAAGCACAATTTGCAATATCATGATAAATAGCTGATTACTACCTAAAAAGTTTATACTTAATTGGTTATATTAGGCTTAATACTAAATAATTTAAGAACAATGAACCTCCTTTTCAAACTTTCAGTTTTAATGGTACTCTTCTCATGTTCACCAAAACAAGAACCAATGAAACATATATTTTATTTACATGGAATGATCATAGAAATACAGGGTATTCATGCGGTAAGTCCTCAGTTTGGCCCTTATCAATATACAGCCATTGTTGATTCGCTAAAGGCTACAGGCGCGGAAGTTCACGCAGAGGTCCGTACTGAAGCCACTGATTTTTTCGAGTTTGGAAAAAAAATATCAAAGGAAATAGATGGCCTTATAGCCAAAGGTGTAGCCCCGTCCGATATTACAGTAATCGGGGCTTCCAAGGGTGGTATGATAGCCATGTACATTTCCGATCTGAATTTAAATAAGGTAAATTATGTGCTTCTGGGTTCGAGCAGTGACTATACCCGGCAAACATTCGACTGGAACCTTCATGGGAATATTTTGGGGATCTATGAAAAATCTGACACTGTAGCCGGCAACAGCTACCAATACTGGATAGATAAATCTACCAATGCCGTCAAATTTGAACAGCTTCAGATAAATACAGGCCTTGGCCATGGCTTTTTATATACACCCAATAGTGCATGGCTTGATCCTGCCAGGGAATGGATGAATCACAAGGATTAAAACTATGCTTATTTCTTTTCCGGAGCTGTTTCAATTAATTTTCTTGAAATATCCATAAGCAGGCTGGTTGATAGTTGTTCCATTTGAATTATACCGCTAAAATAATCCTCATTGTCAATTACCGGCAAAAAAGTAGTTTCTAATTTTTGCATACTTTCCAGGGCCTGATATTTTGAGGTAGTTGGCTTGATGGCATCATTCAATGTAAGCATGCCTTCAATAGAATTAATTGCATTTTCATTACTTTCTTTTAGCCAGTTTCTTAGATCTTCAACCTTAAATTTTGGGTTTTCAGAGAAGATTTGTGCCATAAAAGATTCTAATGAAATTATGCCCTTAAACTTTTTGGATGTATAATCTTTAATAATGATGTACTTTAAGGTAGACTGTGATAATTTGTCAAGGTATTCCTTAATTTCTACCGGGCCGTAATTCCCATAACCGAGGAAGAAAATAAGGGCTTCCGGTTTGGCTTTTAGAATTTTATCGACGTCTATAATATTGGATTTAGTAGCCTCCTGCAAAGGGTCTATCTCTCTGGAAATACTAAGGTCTTCAGTAAAAATGGGGTTTATTAATGCAGTGGATTCGGAAATCTCCGTGTTTTTAGCTTCCTGAATTGCCTCGGCAACCAGTGTTACTTCAAAATCGCCCACTTTAAGCCGCTCAACTTTTCCAGTGAGTAAAAGCCATACTGCGAGAGGAACAATAGCCAGTATGATATCTGAGGTTTTAATTTCATAGTCCTTACCTACTTTCTTTCTTAAAAACAAAACAAGGATAATGGTTACAACGAAAATAGATATGGCAATTATGGTATTGCCATTAAGTAATTCTTCCGACTTCATAAAGGTTTAATTTTTAGGTATAGCTAATTTAATATCGGTGGGTTAAACCCACAGCTAAAATAATTTTAATATATAGATTATTGATATTTAAATTTAAATCGGGTCATTAAAGTGGAATGCATTCAAGATCTTCTGCCAAAAGTATTGCCCCCTGATAATTATCCTTTACCAGTTTTAAATTTGAGTTTATGTCCCAGAGGCTAAATTCTTTAGCGCGTAGGTGGGCAGAATCTAATTTCATCAAATGACTTAATACCAGGCGCTGAACACCGGACTGCTGAGCAGCAGTACCCACTTTTAAAGGTTTGGCGTGGAGGTTGGTAAAGGGTTCAGCTGCCTCTTCTGAAATAGCCAGGTGCAGGACAAGAAGGTCTGCTCCTTTTGTAAATTCAATAAACCCGGGGCTGTCCAGGGTTTGATCCGCTCCAAAAACAATCCTCTTGTTTTGAATAGTTACCTTATAGGCAAGTGTAGGCTTATTTGCATGGTTTACCCCAATTGCAGTTATTTCCATTAAATCATCCTTATAAACTGTTATTACAGAGTCCTTTTGAGGAATGACCTCAATGGCATTGATCCTTGTAAAGGCATCTATAGGCGTTGCCATATCATTTACCGCTTTCAGGAATCCCGTCAGTCCGTCTGATCCTTCGCCTGCAGGTCCGGAAACGTTTAATGGTGCCGATCTGTTGGAAAATATATCTGACCAAAGTAAGGCCGGTAACTCTGACGCATGATCGGGATGCAGATGGCTTATGCCTAAAAACGCAATATCTCCCATATGAGCTCCAGCCTGTTGCAACCTGAGGTATGTACCGCCGCCGGCATCTATCATAACCAAAGGCTTCCCATCTGCCCAAACAAGGTATCCTGTAGAAGCCCTTCCGTTTCCGGCAGCAGGACCTCCTGAGCCCAGGATCTGAAGAGTAACCCCTTCTTTGGCACATGCCATGACAGTCTCGGTATTTTGCTTTAAAGCTTCAGCTTTTATCTTTTTATTACATCCCACAGAAATAGCCAATAAGGTCAGAATAAGGAAAACTTTTTTCATAAGAATAGAATTTGAATGTTATTTAAGACATCATATGTTTGGTTATTACTGGTAATTTATTGCCATACTGGGGTTAGGCATTCTTTGGCGCAAATCTGAATGCCTTTACCTCCTATAAAGATAACGAAACTATATATTGCGACATTAACCTTTATAAGAGCCTGTGAAAAACTGGCCCCGTTGCCCAGGAGAATATTATTTTGATATCTTTAGTCAATGAGCTTTATTGAAAACCCGGTTTATGTTCTAGGGGTATTATGCCTGATGGTAATTGCATCGGTTTACGCATCAAAAACAAAGTTGGGCAAAAATTTTGGCGCCGCCCTATTGGTCATACTTTTTACGGCCATTATGGCCAATTTGGAGTTAATTCCTTCGGCTTCAAATTCCATTCCTCTGTATGATGGTATTTTTACCTATTTGGCTCCCATATCCATATTTTATCTTTTGCTGGGAGTAAATCTGACTTCCATAAAAAAAGCCGGAGCGCCCATGATCATTTTATTTTT
Organism: Eudoraea sp.; assembly: GCA_024642325.1. Classification (GTDB taxonomy): domain Bacteria; phylum Bacteroidota; class Bacteroidia; order Flavobacteriales; family Flavobacteriaceae; genus Eudoraea. Next base: position 5,863 of record JAHEBI010000101.1, read on the forward strand.
AATTGGCTCACTGGCTACCACCCTGGGAGTGCTTTTAGCCTGGTATTTGATTTCTCCACAGGACATACTTGGTGAAGATGGAAAAATTATTGCCGGTATGCTTACAGGCACTTATACAGGAGGTAGTGTCAACTTCAATGCAGTGGCACTTGAGTATGGTTTTCAGGAAAGGGGAATTCTATATGCCGGCACTATTGCTGTAGACAATGTAATTACAACCTTATGGATCATAGTTACTTTATCCTTACCAGTCATATTAAGAACATTCTGGAAAGATAAAAAGGTAAAAACAACTAAACCGGATATGGAAGGTGTGGATAGCGAACAACTTAATTTTAATTCGCTAATCTGGCTCCTGTTTCTTGGGGTTTTGGCTTACTATATTTCCGAATTAGTTTCTAATGCAGTTCCTCAAATTCCTTCAATACTTACGCTCTCCACTATTGGTATTTTGTTGGCGCAAACCGGTTTTGTGAGAAAGTTAAAGGGCAGCCATTTTCTGGGGTTATACCTCGTTTATATATTTCTTGCCGTAATTGGTGCTTACTGTGAAATAAGTTCGGTCATAGAGCTCCAGGAAGTTGGCCTAACCCTGTTGCTGTTTGCATCTGCCATCGTATTTCTTCACGGGATCATCGTAATAGTATTGGGTAGCCTGGTATACAGGGACTGGGAGATGATTTCCATCGTTAGTCAGGCCAATATTGGCGGAGGGACTACGGCAATAGCCATGGCTGAATCTTTCGACAGGAATGAACTCATCTTACCTGCCATCCTGGTTGGAACATTAGGAAATGCACTTGGGACATATTTAGGCTTTCTGGTGGTGTATCTATTGTGATTAATGTGATTATCTAACGTTAACTTCCAAAATAACTGCCTGTTTTTATAGGAATAAATGTCCCGGCAAATAATATGAAGGAGATGAAATATTCCAGTCATTTTACATCTTCAATTCTGTTTTAATAGTATTTTGACTACAAAATCAAGCAGTTGACCACATATTTTTTTTTTATTCACCAAAGTTTACCTCTTTTACAGTCCCTAATCTTATAAATAAATTACCATGACTACCAAATTCCTATTGTCCTTTACTTTTGTCCTGACCACTTTATGGGTATCTGCAAAATGCGACAACACCTATACTACGGCCTCCTATGCGCTAAACCATGCTAAGAAGTCTATTAGCTCCAAAAATTTTGATCATCAAAAATATTATGCCTACAAAGCCCTGGAAGCATTAGAAAAAGCTAGGAAACTGATCAATATATGCGGTTGTGATAAAGCCGTGGAGCCTATTTTAGATGGGATCGAAAATTTAGAAAAGGCCTCAGACCCAAAAGATTTTGAAATGGGCAGGTATTATACCAAAAAGGCTTTTGGCGATATTCAGAACCTGATCAGCCAATTAGACATCTATACGCAAGGTGGTATAGAGACAATTGATGAATCGAATATTTCAATGGACACAGAAAGTGCGGACAAAAAATTATTGATTAAGGAATTGTCCGAAATTAAAAATCAGCAATTGATACTTGCCAGGAAACAGGAAATGCTGGAAGAACGGAGAAAGGTAATAGAAAAACAACTAATTACCTCCGGCTATTAAATACGCTATTTACGCTTAATCCCATACAAAGTAAGCCTGTTTTTACAGGCTTATTTATTGCTTATTATACTATATAAAACGTAAAGATATTTTTGTTACCCTAAGATCCTGGCATGGGCCTTCAATTCATGATTTTTGACAGGAAGCTCCCGGATACGGGTCCCGGTTGCATCAAAAATCGCATTGGCTAAGGCCG
>JAHEBI010000486.1 GCA_024642325.1 Eudoraea sp.
CTGGCATTTCGGGCAGAACAGGTCCAATCCACTCCAAGGGCAGCTGCTCCGGACTTAGCCATGTCACCTAAAGCAAACCAGCAACCTTTACCAAATACAATTACCTCTGTTTCGTCCTTTAGGGCATCAATGATTTGTTGGATGTAGTACCAGGAAAATTCTTTGTAATCCACAGGCGATAGCATACCACCCCACGAATCAAATACCTGAACAGCGTTAACACCGGCTTTTACCTTGGCCTTTAAATATGATATGGTAGTATCTGTAATTTTTTGCAATAAGCTATGGGCGGCTGCTGGCTGGGTAAAACAAAATTCCTTGGCTTTATCAAAAGTTTTGCTGCCCTGCCCCTGAACACAGTAGCAAAGTATAGTCCATGGCGATCCTGCAAAGCCAATCAGAGGGATCTCATCCTGTAATTTATCTTTGGTTACGGCAATGGCCTTCATTACATAATCTAATTCTTCATGGACATCGGGAACCAAAATCCGGTCAACATCTTTTTGAGAGCGAATTGGCCTGGGTAAATAGGGCCCAAAATCGGGTTTCATTTGCACTTCAATTTGCATAGCCTGCGGGATAACCAGGATATCACTAAAAAGGATAGCTGCATCCATTCCAAAGCGCCGAATAGGCTGGACGGTAATTTCAGCAGCCAATTCCGGTGTCTGACATCTGGTAAAGAAATCATATTTCTCCCTAATCTCCATAAATTCAGGGAGGTATCTACCTGCCTGTCTCATCATCCATACAGGAGGTCGCTCAACAATTTCGCCTCGTAGTGCCCTTAAAAATAAATCGTTTTTTATACTCATTCTATTTTTCAATATTCAAATTATAATGTAATATCACCTTTTTCACCAGACTTTCTACCGAAGGGGTATCTGCAACTACTACAGAATCTGCATATTTTGCAGCCTCCCTTGCCGTGGTATCCCCTATGCAAAATACTGTACTCGTACCAAACCCATTTTCCGATATATAACTCTTCACTCCACTTGGACTAAAAAACAAAACCCCATCAAAGGGTTCAGAAAAATGGTGGGGTTTAAGTTCAGTTTTATATACTTCAATTTCCTTAAAACGTATTTTAGCATTTAGTAAAATATCCGGCAAATCATGGATTCTTCTATTACCACAAAAAAACAAAAATGATTGATTTTTATAGTTTTTGGATATAAAATGACCTAAATCTGATGCATATTTAGTTGTTTTTATTACTTTTTGGCCATTTTGTTCCAAAAGTAATTTAGTCTTTTCTCCTACACAAAAACATTCGGGAGCCCGGTCCTTTTCTTTGTAAAAATCCATTTTGTGGCTTAAAAAAGCCCTTACGGCATTTTGACTGGTAAATATATAATAATCATAATCCTCAGTCAATTCAAACTCTTTGAAATGGATTTTTATGGATTCATATTCTTTTAAATAAATGCCGGCATCCGTTAAAATCTTCTTTTGATCAGGAGTGAGGAGTTTTGTGGAAAGGATAGTCTTCATTGATTCATTTGAATTTTTATATCCCGCATCAATTCTTTTCCGCCATTTAAGAGAATTTCGTTTGCACAAATTTTGCCTAAATCCTTGACATCTGTTAATTTAACTTTCTTATCAACGGCAATTGCACGCTGTCCATCAAGAGACAATAATATACCTTTAAAAGTTAAAACTTCATTTTCAATGACAGCAATTGCTCCTATCGGCGCTGTGCAACCACCCTCTAATTCCTTTAAAAAATCCCGTTCAACCCCAGCACATATTGATGTGTTTTTATGATTTAAAGGCTGCAGTGCCTCCATGCTAAACTTGTCTTGATCTTTAGTCACAATCATCATTATACCCTGGGCGGGAGCAGGGATCATCCATTGTAGTTGCGTATAGTTTTCCGGAACTATATTTAAACGTTCAAGTCCGGCAGCTGCAAAAACTGCAGCATTCCAGGAATTATCTTCCAGTTTTTTAAGTCTCGTGTTGACATTTCCCCTTAGACCTGTGACCTCATGCAATGGATAACGATGAAGCCATTGTGCTTTTCTTCTCAAACTACCGGTGGCAATAATTCCTTCCGTATTTAGAAAATCCAGGCCTTTATGAACCAGTATATCTTTAGGATTGGCGC
>JAHEBI010000487.1 GCA_024642325.1 Eudoraea sp.
GTGTTATGGGAATGGATGTTGGCGCCCTGACCACCTATTTTTATGGTTTTCGGGATCGTGAACTGCTCAACGATATATTTGAAGAAACATGTGGCGCACGTCTTACAATGAATTACAACGTGCCAGGTGGATTGATGTTTGATATTCATCCCAATTTTGTAAAACGTGTAAAAGACTTTATCACCCATTTCAAAAACAAACTTCCGGAATATGACCGCCTGCTTACCAATAATATCATTTTCCAAAAAAGAACTAAAGGGGTCGGTATCCTCAGCCGGGAAGACGCTATATCATATGGAGCTTCCGGACCTGTAGGCAGGGCTTCCGGTTATTCATGTGATGTCAGAAAACACCATCCATACAGCGCTCTGGATCAGGTAACCTTTAATGAAGCATTGAGAACAGAAGGTGATACGTATGCACGCTATCTGGTAAGGATTCAGGAAATGTGGGAGTCACTGTCAATTGTAGAACAACTAATAGACAACATACCGGAAGGAGAATACAGGGTGGCAACAAATGCAGTAATAAAATTGCCAAAAGGAGAATTTTACCAAAGGGTAGAAACGGCAAGAGGCGAATTGGGTGTCTATATAATAAGTACCGGGGTTAAAAGTCCGTATCGTCTAAAATTCAGATCCCCCGGATTCTCAAATCTCTCATTACTTAACCATATTGCTGTTGGCGGAAAAATAGGTGATCTGGTAGCTACAATGGCCACACTGGATCTTGTTATTCCGGATATAGATAGATAAAAGATAATTATGACTAGTGCATTAAGTATCACAAAAAGTATTCATGATTGGCTTTATAGCATGATGCCTGAAGAAGTGGCCAATATTGCAGAGATGGTATTGATAGCCCTTGTATATCTGGGAATTTTTGCAATTGCGGGTTTGTTCCTTGTATTATTAGAAAGAAGAGTCGCGGCATGGTTTCAATTAAGGATTGGCCCAAATCGCGTGGGATTTAAGGGATTGTTGCAAACAATGGCCGATGCCATAAAACTTCTTTCCAAGGAGTTAACAGGTACTACTAAAGCAGATAAATTCCTATACAATTTAGCGCCTTATTTTGTGATCATTAGTTCCCTTATGGCATTGAGTGTTTTTCCTTTTACAAGGGAATTTCAGGCATTTGACATTAATATTGGGATCTTTTTTTTAATTGCCGTATCATCAATAGGGGTTATTGGTATTTTATTGGGCGGCTGGAGCAGTAACAATAAATTTGCTATGATCGGGGCTATGCGGAGTGGGGTACAAACCATAAGCTATGAGCTTTCTATTGGCCTGTCTCTCCTAACTATGGTTCTTATTACCGGAAGTCTTCAGCTTTCAGAGATTGTTGAAGTTCAAAAATCAGGTTGGCTTATTGTTCAGGGACATATTCCCGCAATAATAGCTTTTATGATTTATATGATTGCCGGAACAGCTGAAACAAACAGGGCTCCTTTTGATATGGTTGAAGCCGAATCTGAACTTGGAGCGGGGTTCCATACAGAATACTCAGGTATGAAGTTTGCCTATTTCTTTTTAGCAGAATTCATAAATATGTTTATTATTGCCGCCATTGCTACAACAATATTTTTTGGTGCCTGGCTGTCTCCTTTTGGAATAACAGAATCTATTCCTTGGCTGGGTGTATTTTGGTTTTTGCTTAAAGCGCTTATCCTGATTTTTTTAATGATGTGGTTTAGGTGGACGTTCCCCAGACTAAGAATAGATCAACTTCTTACCCTGGAATGGAAATATTTATTGCCTATAAACCTTGTAAATATTGTGATTATGGCCTTACTCGTTTGGCTCAATTTAACTATTAGCTTTTAAGATTATGAGTTACTTTTCAGATATCTTTTCAGGAATAAAATCCTTGCTCACCGGAATGAGTGTTACCGGAAAGTATTTTTTAACATCCAGAAAGGGGGCCATTACTCAGCAATATCCCGATAACAGAGAAACTCTCAAGATGTTTGATCGCTTTCGGGGTGAGGTAATTATGCCACATAATGAAAATAACGAACATCGATGTACAGGCTGTCAAAAATGTGAAATAGCCTGCCCAAATGGCACTATTGAAATCATATGGGATAGGGGTATTGATGAATATACC
>JAHEBI010000102.1 GCA_024642325.1 Eudoraea sp.
ACAACCCCGGCATCTGAGGCCAGCTTGCTGTCTAACATTTGTTCAGGCAATTCCTGGTTGTTCCTGTAGGTAATTTTGTTGTTATTCTTTCTTTTGTAAAGTAAATAAAGGGCCGGGCGATGTCCGTATTTTTTTAAAATCCCGGTACGTGTTGCATTTTTACCGAAGTATGAATAGATAATCAATCCAACTACAAATATGCTTATGACCGCAATAAAAGGCCCCAGGCCCAAAAATATTAAAAGTACTACCCCGCTAAGAATACCGAATAGTTGAACAAAAGGATATAATGGGGAACGATAAGGTGGATTATACCATTGCGCAGCAGTTTCCCGCAATACAATAACACATGAATTCACCAGAATAAACATCATCACCATAAACGCACTTGCCAATTTTGCAATTTTTTCCACATCCAGAAATAAAATAACAAGTGCCATCACCACACAGGTCATTATGATGGTAGTAACAGGAGTTAGGTATTTTGAGTGTATTCTTCCCATAAATGGAGGGAGCAACTCATCAATGGCCATCGCAAAAGGAAACCTGGAAGCAGCCAGTACACCAGAGTTTGCCATAGATATCAATGTGATAATTCCAATTCCGGCTGCCAGATAACCAATATATGTTCCCCCCAGAAGATCCGCTATGGTGTAAATTGGCCTAATGTCTGTTTTTAATTTGGCCATGGGCAGGTTACCTACCAGCACAAAAGCCACAAAAACATAAATAAAGGCCATAATAAACAGTGACAATAACATTGCCCTGGGCAAATTTTTACCTGGGTTTTTAATTTCCCCGGCTATGGCAGCCACCTTGGTAACCCCTGCATAGGATATATATACAAATGCCACTGTTGATATCAGCCCAAAATTTCCATTTGATAAAAAAGGATCCAGTAAATCAGAGGAAACTCTTGGCAGGCCAAAAACCAGGATAAGTGCAAGTGTAAGTACGCTTATGGTGACAATCACAATCTGGACTTTTCCCACTTTTTTCACCCCAAAAATATTTAGCAATAAAATAAAAATGAGAAAAATCAGCGCTATATACTTTGTAAATCCCGGGTCTATATTGACCACGACGGTAAGGTAGGCTCCAAAACCAACCAGGGCAAACGAGCTTTTCAGAAGCAAAGACAACCATAAACCAATCCCCGATATTGTTCCCAGCTTTGGGCCAAACGCCCTTTCAATATATACATAGGTTCCTCCCGAAGAAGGCATGGCTGTAGCTAATTCAGATTTGGATAATGCGGCAGGTAAAATACATATGGCAGCCAATAAATAGGCCAACCAAAGTGATGATCCTGTCTTTGCTGCGGCTAATCCCGGAAGAACAAAAATTCCACTCCCCAACATACCGCCAATACTAATGGCGATCACGGAGGTTAAAGATAAGCTGCGTTCTAATTTTTTCAAATTGAATTTGTATGGACCCTAAAAATAGGCTTTTTTAAATTATGGTTTGAAATGATAATATATTCTTAATCTGCAAGCGATTTCCTAATGATTTACTAATTTGCGGCTCTTTTATTTAGCATGAATGAATTTATTTCCCATTGAAACCGGAAATTTTAAACTGGATGGAGGTGCTATGTTTGGTGTGGTGCCCAAGTCCCTGTGGCATAAATCCAATCCGGCAGATAGTAATAATATGATAGATATTGCCGCCAGAAGCCTTCTTATTGAGGATGGAAATCGGCTTATCCTTATTGATACCGGCCTGGGGAATAAACAATCCGATAAATTTTTTAGCTATTACTACAGATGGGGGGATCATTCCCTGGATGCCTCCCTTAAAAAAGCGGGGTTTGAACGGAATGATATCACCGATGTGTTTATGACCCACCTTCATTTTGATCACTGTGGGGGAAGTGTACAATGGAATAACGATCATACAGGATATGAACCCGCCTTTAAAAATGCGCTTTACTGGACCAACAAGGAGCATTGGAATTGGGCTACCCAGCCTAATCTGCGGGAAAAACCTTCTTTTCTTAAAGAGAATCTATTCCCCATGGAAGAAAGCGGCCAGCTAAAATTTATTGATCATACAGATGAACCCTTTGTAAAAAATTCAGAGTTAGGATTTGATATTTTATTCGTAAACGGACACACGGACAAACAAATGATACCCCATATCCCCTATAAAGGAAAGACCTTGGTTTTTGTGGCCGATTTATTGCCTACCGCAGGCCATATCCCGGTGCCATATATAATGGGTTATGATACAAGGCCCTTATTGACCCTCACGGAAAAAGCAGTTTTTTTAAATAGTGCTGCCGATAGTGATTTTTATTTGTTCATGGAACATGATGCCCATAATGAAATATGTACGGTAACACATACCGATAAGGGGGTTAGATACAATAAAAGCTACACATTCAATGAAATTTTTAATTAATATACTAGTCGGTCTTTTTTTTATGTTGGCCCTTTACAATTGTAATGAAGCGCCGCAGCGAAGCGAAGACTTTACGGAAGAATTTGTTTTCACCCCCGGCATTGAGGGGCCGGCCGTAAATGCAGACGGAGACCTTTTTGCGGTGAATTTTGCCAAAGAAGGCACCATTGGGAGGGTAAATAAATCAGGGGAAGGTGAGGTCTTTATTAGTCTGCCGGAAGGCAGCATTGGCAATGGCATACGTTTTGATCTTGATGGAAATATGTTTGTCGCAGATTATATGGGGCATAAAGTTTATAGAATTAAAAAAGGCACAAAAAGCCCTGAAGTATGGGCGCAGGATTCAACAATGAGCCAGCCCAATGACCTGGCCCTTGGTGAAGGCGGGATACTCTACCTCAGTGATCCCAATTGGGCGGAAAGTACTGGCAGGCTCTGGATGGTTACGCCGGAAAGGGAAATTCTGTTATTGGAAGAAGGCATGGGTACCACTAATGGAGTGGAAGTTAGTCCGGACAACAGAACCCTTTATGTGAATGAATCTGTTCAAAGGGTAATTTGGAAATATGATATTCAAAATGATGGAAAGCTTACCAATAAAAAGGAATTTATGCGCTTTGCAGATTTTGGCATGGATGGAATGAGGTGCGACACGGAGGGAAATCTTTATGTTGCACGTTATGACAAAGGTACTATCGCTATTATTTCACCTGAGGGTAAAATTATTCATGAAGTTTTATTAAAGGGTAAGAAGCCATCAAATATTACTTTTGGTGGTGAAAAAGGCCTTAATTGTTACGTTACCATGGCAGACAGAGGCTGCATTGAAACATTTACAGCCCTCTCGCCCGGAAGTTATTATACTAAAATACATCACTAAATATAAATTAATATGACTGTTAAATATTTAAAATCAGCGTTTTACGCAAGCTTTGTCCTGATTTTTTTATCAGGCTGTGGCAGTACTAATCTGGTGTTAACCCCGCTGGAAAGGATTGATGCTACCCCTCTGAAAATAGATGAACTTACAGATGCAGAGAATAAAACCTGGGGGCATGCAGATTTGATTTCCGATACCATTCCCGGGATTAGTTTAAACAAAGCCTATACTGATATTATTAAAAATAAAAAAGGCAAAAAAGTCATCGTAGCAGTACTGGATTCAGGTATTGATCTGGATCATGAAGATCTTGACGATGTTATCTGGATCAACAAAAAAGAGCGTCCGGATAATGGTTTGGACGATGACAATAATGGTTATATAGATGATATTCACGGCTATAATTTTTTAGGCGAAGCGTATAATGAGCAATTAGAATATGTAAGGATCCTAAAACTGAAGATGGGTGATGATGCCATACGGGAAAGGGCAACAGCAGAACAGGCGAAAGAATTGTCCAAAGCAAAACAAAACAAGCAGCAATATGAACAAATTCTAAGCGCCGTAAAGGAAGCGGATGCAGCTATCCAGAAACACCTGGGTAAAGATACCTATACCAAAAAAGAGGTTGCTGCCATAAAAACTGAAGATCAGGCCTTATTGCAATATGTTGCAGTCATTAATCAGATGTTTAATTTTGCCGACAGTATTCCTGATGTGTATAAGGAACTGAACGAAGGAATCACCTATTTTACGGGGCGTTTGAATTATCACTTGAATCTGGATTTTGACGGCAGGAAAATAGTAGGCGATAATCCGTATGACCTTATGGACCTGGGTTATGGCAACGGAAACCCTAAAAACAGGGTTAAGGATGAGAGTCATGGAACACATGTAGCGGGTATTATTGCTGCGGAAAGAAATAATGGTATTGGCGTTGACGGGGTTGCCAACAATGTGGAGATTATGAGTATCAGGGCAGTGCCTAACGGAGACGAATATGACAAGGATATCGCGCTGGGAATACGCTACGCGGTGGATAATGGAGCACAAATTATCAATGCCAGTTTTGGCAAGGCCTATTCCCTGAATTCCGATTGGGTATATGATGCCATAAAATATGCGGCGGACCATGATGTGCTTATAGTACATGCAGCCGGAAATGATGGCCTGGACCTTGATGATCCTAAGAATACGAACTTCCCAAATGATCTTACCGCAGGAAGTGACCAGGAAATTGCCGATAATCTTATCACCATAGGTGCCCTAACAAACAAATATGGTTCAGAGATGGTTGCATCCTATTCTAACTTCGGAAAAATAAATGTGGATGTTTTCGCGCCTGGCAGCCATATCTATTCAACAATGCCTGAAAACAACTATGAGTTTCAGGATGGCACCTCCATGGCAGCGCCTATGGTTTCAGGAGTTGCAGCACTTATTCGTTCTTATTACCCCAAGCTTAAAGCTTCTGATGTGAAACGTATATTAATTGAATCGGGCTTAAGCTCCAATGCAACAGTTATCTTATCCGGAGATGCCTCAAAATCCAAAACCTTTGACAAGGTCTCCAAATCAGGTAAGATCGTCAATGCATACAATGCCTTGATTATGGCCTCTAATATGTCTAACCGTTTATAATTTTTTGTTATATGAATATCCCCTTTAAATCAGCAGGTTTCGCATTTATCCTTTTCACTTTATTTACGGGCATACACGCTCAAACCAACTATTCCTATTGGCAACAGCACGTAGATTACAAAATGGAGGTGTTTTTAAATGTGGAAAATTACCAATATACCGGTACTCAGAACCTGGTGTATACAAACAATTCACCTGATGATTTAAGGCGTGTCTATTTCCATATGTATTTTAACGCATTTCAACCGGGGAGCGAAATGGATATTCGATTGCAAAATATCCCGGATCCGGATGGCAGGATGTTTGTAGATGGCAAAAGCCGTATCGCCGGTCTTAAGCCGGATGAAATAGGCTATTTAAGGGCTTCTTCGCTTACCCAGGACGGTGAAAAAGTTTCTTTCAATATGGAAGGTACCGTTCTTGAGGTGGTATTGGCGAAACCAATCCCTTCCGGAGGTAAAAGTACATTTAATATGAAATTTGAGGGGCAGGTGCCTATACAAATCAGGCGTTCCGGCAGGAATAATTCTGAAGGTGTAGCGCTATCGATGAGCCAATGGTATCCTAAATTAGCGGAGTATGATTTTGAGGGCTGGCACACAGACCCATATATTGGAAGGGAATTTCACGGAGTCTGGGGGGATTTTGACGTGAAGCTTACGCTGGATAAAAAATATGTGGTTGGGGCCAGCGGATATTTACAAAACCCGCAGGAAATTGGCCATGGCTACGAATCACCGGGCAGTAAGGTGAAAAAACCTGCCGGTAAGACGCTTACGTGGCACTTTAAGGCTCCAATGGTGCACGATTTTATGTGGGCCGCCGACCCGGAATATATTCATGATTCACTAAAAATGGAAAACGGGCCTACCCTGCATTTCTTTTATAAAAATAAGCCGGAGCTTCTGGAGAACTGGAAAAATTTACAGCCCAAAACTGCGGAGGCCATGACTTTTTTCAATGAGAATATTGGCACATATCCCTATGAGCAATATTCGGTAATTCAAGGAGGGGATGGGGGAATGGAGTATGCGATGAGTACGCTTATTACCGGCGATCGAAAGTTTGAAAGCCTTGTAGGTGTTATGATTCATGAGCTGGCACATTCCTGGTTTCAGCATGTATTGGCTACAAATGAATTAAAACATCCATGGATGGACGAAGGCTTTACCCAATTCATTTCCAGTCTATGTATGAATGAGGTAATGAATCAACAACAAGAAAATCCGTTTGAAAGTACTTATAACAGCTATTTTTCCCTGGTTCAATCGGGGAAAGAGCAGCCGCAGACAACTCATGCCGACAGGTATAATCTGAATGCCGCTTATGGCATTTCAGCTTATAATAAAGGGTCCATATTTTTATCCCAACTGGGTTATATCATAGGTCAGGATAAATTGATGGAAACCTTGAGAAGGTATTTTGATGATTTTAAGTTTAAGCATCCTGTCCCAAATGATATCAAAAGAACCGCTGAAAATGTATCCGGAATAGACCTGGACTGGTATCTTATAGATTGGACAGAGACCACCAATACCATTGACTATGGAATAAAAGAGGTGCAGGCCGAAGATGCAAAAACCAAAATAACTCTGGAAAGAATTGGCCTTATGCCAATGCCCGTTGATATTCTTGTGGTATATGCCGACGGCACCAGGGAGACTTTCTATTCCCCTTTGCGTATGATGCGGGGGCAAAAAGATAATCCTTATCCAAATATTGAGCGAACAGTTTTACCGGATTGGCCATGGGCATACCCTACTTTGGAATATGTAATCGATAAACCATTGAGCTCTGTACAGGCGGTGGTAATTGATCCTTCTCAGTTGATGGCTGATATAAACCTTGAAAACAATATATGGCAGCCATCTGAGTAGCTGGCCTGTTTGCCGCAAGGCTATACAAAAAACAGTTATTTTTTATACCAAAAAGTGTTTTCGTAAATCTCGTTTTTGGCTACACGCTCTCTGTTATTCAATTTTAAATGGGTTTCATCTACTATTCTGTTCCTGTACCCCAGAAGGTGAAAAAAAGGTTTACTAAAAAACCTTGCTATCTTTAAATTCACCATAAGGTTTTCCCGGGCAGGGTTTGACCATGAAACCCCCGGAAGTAATGCCAGAAATGAATCAAGCCTAATCCTTCGTAAAAATGCTGAAAAAGACAATATCCACAGGGGTATTGGTCTAATTAGAAAAAACCCTTCTTCGCCCTGAACCTGATAAAGCGGCATGAAGACTATGGTGTCTTTAAGCGCTATAATCTCCTGCTCATTATGCAAAGCCATTGCGTCACCCTTATGCAATTTATCGAAACTGCGAAATCCGGGAAGCATTTCAAAGTTATCAGACTTCTCAATACAATGCCTGAATATAACTTCATAAAAAATAGTGTTGCCTTCTGCCGCCTTGCTAAGCTGATTGTGGTATTTCTTATAATCAGGAATTTGTTCCGAATCCAGGACACCGCAATAAATCATAGCCAACCAGATAAAAGAAATTGTATTTGTTACCGCCTCTTGTGTAAAGTGCTGACCGGATTCAAAACCTAAGGAGACATACCCTTTTTGATTGATATAACTTAACAGGGGGCCTTCCAGATATTCTTCTATCCCCAGAATTACAGGAACAGGAAATAAGCGTGAAAAATTCCGGTTTATTAAGGCGTCATTAATAGTGATAAAAGGTAATGTGGGGCTGGAGGTGGT
>JAHEBI010000103.1:0-4185 GCA_024642325.1 Eudoraea sp.
AATGGACCGGGAGATCCCGAACCTTTACACGAGGCAGTTCAGGTGGCCCGCGAGATTATGGCAAAGGATAAACCATTATTTGGAATTTGCCTTGGCCACCAGGTCATTGCATTGGCCAACGGCATATCGACCTATAAAATGCATAATGGTCACAGAGGGATAAATCATCCGGTGTTGAACCTCTTGACAGGAAAAGGGGAAATCACCTCTCAGAATCATGGTTTTGCCATAAACAGGGAAGAAACGGAGTCTAATCCGGAAATCGAAATTACTCATGTACATCTAAATGATAAAACCGTAGCCGGTATACGGGTGAAAAATAAAAATGTTTTTTCTGTTCAATATCACCCGGAAGCAAGCCCTGGACCGCATGATGCTGATTATCTTTTTGATCAATTTTTCGAAATGATAGCTTCCGCCGTGAATAAAGATACATTGGTTTAAGGAATTGTTATATTCCGGTCTTTATGCCCTGTGATATAGCGTTACGTCCATCCTCCTTTTGTATCTTTGTAAAATAATCAAACTTTAAAATTAACAATATGAGTACCATAATTGATGTGCATGCAAGACAGATTCTAGATTCAAGGGGAAATCCCACTGTAGAAGTGGATGTTATAACCGAAAATGGCGTTTTAGGGCGGGCAGCTGTTCCTTCTGGTGCTTCTACCGGCGAGCATGAGGCTGTTGAATTGCGTGATGGAGGAAGTGCCTTCATGGGTAAAGGTGTCACTAAAGCAGTAGATAATGTAAATAATATTTTGGCAAAAAAAATAATAGGGATGTTGGTTTTTGATCAAAACCTAATAGACCAAACAATGATAGAACTGGATGGTACTCCAAATAAATCCAAACTGGGGGCTAATGCAATCCTGGGGGTGTCTTTAGCTGTTGCCAAAGCTGCGGCAAATGAATTGGGAATGTCACTTTACAGATATGTGGGAGGAGTTAGTGCCAACACTTTGCCAGTACCCATGATGAATATAATTAATGGAGGGTCACACTCAGATGCACCTATTGCCTTCCAGGAGTTTATGATTATGCCAGTTAAAGCAAAGAGTTTTTCGCATGCTATGCAAATGGGGACGGAAATATTTCACAATCTTAAAAAAGTACTGCACGACAGAGGCCTGAGTACTGCTGTAGGTGACGAAGGTGGATTTGCGCCGACATTGGATGGCACAGAAGATGCACTTGACACTATTGGTTTAGCTGTTAAAAAGGCGGGGTATTCTTTAGGAGACGAGGTTATGATTGCACTTGATTGTGCTGCTGCGGAGTTTTATGTCAATGGTAAATATGATTATACCAAATTTGAAGGCGATTCAGGTGCTGTTCGTACATCAGAAGAACAAGCGGCATATTTGGCAGATCTCAGCAAAAAATATCCCATTATATCAATTGAAGACGGAATGGATGAAAACGACTGGGATGGCTGGAAGACATTAACAGATATGATTGGCGATAGTGTTCAGTTGGTAGGGGATGATTTATTTGTAACCAATGTAGAAAGATTATCCAGGGGAATTAAGAGCGGGATTGCCAATTCCATACTCATAAAAGTCAACCAGATTGGTACCCTTTCTGAAACTATAGCCGCCGTGAATATGGCAAAAAATGCAGGATATACATCCGTAATGTCTCACAGATCCGGGGAAACGGAAGATAATACCATAGCAGATTTGGCTGTTGCACTTAATACCGGTCAGATTAAAACAGGTTCTGCTTCCAGAAGTGATCGTATGGCTAAATATAACCAGTTACTGCGCATAGAAGAAGAACTGGGTGATGTGGCCTATTATCCTCAGGAGAAGGCCTTTAAAATCAAATAGAGATTATCCTTAAAATTGTAAAAGCCTTTCTTTATAAGAAGGGCTTTTTTGTTTGAAATTGAAGCATTAGATGAATTAAATACCAGATTTGGAATTTGAAACTTATTTAATCAATGAACAATTTTCTTTTTGTATCGGCTGAGAATGATGCTATCTCCCATTGTAAAGCAGGTGGTATGGGTGATGTTGTCAGGGATGTTCCCAGAAATATTGCGGACAGGGGAGACAAAGTGCATGTAGTTACACCATCATATTCCAGATTACACAGATACGGGGGGACATTGAAAACCAAACTTAATTTTAAATTAAGGGGCATAACATATACTGCCGAACTTTACGAAGTAATCCCAAAAAAAGAGTTTCATAACATACACCACTATGTAATTCATCATCGGGAAATACAGTCCGGAGATATAGCACATATATATCACAATGATCCCAAGGAACCATTTTATAACGATGCCTTAAAATTTTTTATCTTTTGTACGGCAGTGGCAGAGGCCATAAAAAGGGGATCCTTTGGGAGATTAGACATTGTCCACTTGCACGATTGGCATACAAGTTTGCTTTTGTTTTTAAGAGAATATAATGAGCGTTATGTGGGGTTAAAAAGCATTCGATTTGTCTATACTATCCATAACCTTGCTATTCAGGGCATTCGGCCATTTGAAGAGAACTATTCCTCACTACAAAATTTCTTTCCTGATATTCCTATTGACTATACGAACCTAATGGATTACCGATATAGGGATTGTATCAACCTAATGGCGATAGGTATTCGTTTTGCAGATGCTGTACACACCGTCTCTCCTTCTTATAAGGAAGACATATTGCTGCCAAGTAACCCGCCGGAGTTTATAGGGGGTGAGAGTTTAGAGACGGATTTACAGCAGGCAGATAAGGAAGGCAGACTGTTCGGGATATTAAACGGTGCTAATTACCATAACATCAGAACTGCAGAAAGGAATCAGATTTATATAAATACTTTAAGAGCTATTTTTAAATGGTTGCAACAGGAATCCAAAAAATACAAAGCGGATTTCTTGGCACATACAGGAGAAAAAGTTGTAGGTCTTCTTCAACAAAGGCCTGCATTTATTTGTTCCAGTGTTGCCCGATTAACCGAGCAAAAGTTCTATTTCATGAAACGGTCTCCCGAAGCCTTTATAGCCATTCTTAAAAAACTGGAAGGGATAAATGGTATTTTTATGTTACTTGGTACCGGAGCACCCGAATATGAAGAACTTTTTAGGGCGTTCAGCAAAGAACATAAGAATTTTATTTTTACAAATGGTCAATCTGAGAATGTCATAGACTCAATATATCTGGAATCAGACCTGTATTTTATGCCGAGTCTTTTTGAGCCTTGTGGTATAAGCCAGATGCTGGCCATGAGGAACGGAAATCCATGCTTTGTTCACAACACGGGAGGTTTAAAGGATACTGTAACACATATGAAGACGGGTTTTTGTTTTTCCGGAAATAGTTATGATGAGAAAATAAAGAATATGCTCCTTGGTTTTGATGAAGTTCTAAAAATATTTGTTAAAAATAAATCCAAGTGGAATGAGATTCAGGAAAATGCCAAAAATCAACGTTTTACATGGCAAAAATCTGTGGATCAATACTATAAATACCTATATGGGATTGGTATTTAGGATTTTGAAGTAGTTGCCGGCAGGATTCCCAATATTTCTATAAATTATGCCTTTCTTATTCCTCTTAGTAATTGTTAACGTCCTTCCTTTTTCTTAAATTTACAGTACCGTTCTATTAATCAAAATCAAGCACATGTCAGAAAAAGCTACATTGCACGTTCATGGGAAAAAGTACGAGTTTCCCGTTGTTGAAGGCACTGAAAATGAATTTGCCGTTGATATAAAAACATTACGAGCCTCAAGTGGAATTATCACACTTGATCCCGGTTATAAAAATACAGGCTCATGCGAAAGTGCCGTTACTTTTTTAGATGGGGAGAAAGGTATTCTGAGGTATCGCGGATATGCCATCGAAGAATTGGCTGAAAAAGCAAATTTCCTTGAAGTTGCCTACCTGCTAATTTTTGGTGAATTGCCAAACGCAGAGCAATTAGCAAAATTTCATAAGGATATTAAAGCGGAGTCCCATGTGGATGAGGAAATGAAAAAAATCATTGATGGATTTCCTAAATCTGCGCACCCAATGGGTGTTTTGTCTTCATTGACCAGTGCTCTGATTGCTTTCAACCCGAGTTCTGTTAACGTAACCTCAGAAATAGACATGTACCATGCGATAGTCCGGATTTTAGCTAAATTTCCGGTTTTGGTAGCCTGGACGCTTCGCAAGAAAAAAGGATTACCGTTGGAATATGGCA
>JAHEBI010000103.1:4195-7630 GCA_024642325.1 Eudoraea sp.
GATGTTTAGAAGGCCTGATCAGGATTATCATAAGAATGAAATTGTAATAGAGGCATTGGATAAACTATTAATTCTTCACGCCGATCATGAACAGAATTGTTCTACGTCTACTGTTAGGATAGTTGGTTCATCCCATGCGGGCTTGTTTGCTTCCCTCTCTGCAGGTATTTCGGCACTTTGGGGCCCTTTGCACGGAGGCGCCAATCAGGCCGTGCTGGAAATGCTCGAGGCAATTGATAAAGATGGGGGTGATACCAAGAAATATATGGCGAAAGCAAAAGACAAAAACGACCCATTTAGATTGATGGGATTCGGACACAGGGTCTATAAGAATTTTGATCCAAGGGCTAAAATACTCAAAAAAGCTGCAGATGAGGTTTTAGGAGACCTTGGTATTGATGATCCTATTTTGGAAATTGCCAAGGGTCTTGAAAAAGAGGCTTTGGAGGATCAATACTTTGTGGATAGGAAGTTGTATCCCAACGTGGATTTCTACTCCGGAATTATCTATAGAGCGTTAGGGATACCAACAGATATGTTTACAGTGATGTTTGCTTTAGGCCGTCTTCCCGGATGGATAGCCCAATATAGGGAAATGCGGCTAAGGAATGAACCTATAGGTAGGCCAAGGCAGATATATATAGGAGAGAATCTAAGATCCTTTGTAGCACTTGATAAACGATAGACCTACATCTGCCAGACAGATGCTGCATTTAAACATTTATGATGAGGTATCCAGGTTAAGGGCGGTTCTATTGGGAACAGCTCAGAGCAATGGCCCAATACCTAAGCCGGAAGAAGCTTATGATCCTAAATCTCTGGAACATATCCTTGCCGGTACTTATCCTCGTGAAGATGATATGATCAATGAGATGGAAGCATTTGCGGCTGTTTTTGAAAAATACAATATAAAAGTTTACAGGCCGGAAATACTAACCGATTGTAACCAGATTTTTTCAAGAGATATTGCATTTGTTATTGAGGACAAACTCATCAAAGCCAATATACTGCCACATCGGGAGGAGGAATTTGAAGCAATTCTCCACGTCCTGGAAGATATAGCCCCGGAGAACATACTTTATCCCCCGGAGGAAGTTCATATAGAAGGTGGTGATGTTATGCCCTGGAAAGATTACATTTTTATTGGCACCTATACCGGCCAGGATTACCCTGACTATATTACTGCAAGAACCAATTGGGAGGGTGTGGAATATATAAGGGAGATGTTTCCTCATAAAAAGATAAAATCCTTTGAATTGCGCAAATCAGTCAGGAACCCAAAAGAAAATGCGCTTCATCTCGATTGTTGTTTTCAACCTATAGGACAAAATAAGGCCATAATACATAAGAATGGTTTCCTAATCGAAGAAGAATACGAATGGCTGGTCTCACATTTTGGCAGGGAAAACATCTTTGAGATAACAGGAGAAGAAATGTATCAAATGTTTAGCAATGTTTTTTCTATAAGTCCCAAGGTAGTTGTTTCCGAGAGAGGTTTCACGAGATTGAACAATTGGTTGAGGGCTCAGGGATTTACTGTAGAGGAAATACCTTATGCCGAGATTTCCAAACAAGGCGGATTATTAAGATGCAGTACCATGCCTTTGGTCAGGGATTGATAATTTTTCAACCCAAACTTAGAATTTGAAGTTATAAGATTTGTAAAATGGTTACTTTTATCAATAATATTTAAGGAACTAATGAAGCAGATTACGAACACCATTTTGATGATTCGTCCGGTAAAATTTCGCATGAATGAACAAACCGCGGTGAATAACTATTTTATGGAAGATATGGACCTTCAGAATAGCGCTATCAACCTCAGGGCACAGCAGGAGTTTGATACCTTTGTTGAAGTATTAAGAGCTAAGGGAATTGAAGTAATAGTTGTGGAAGACAATTTAAATTCTGATACCCCAGATTCAATTTTTCCAAATAACTGGATATCTTTTCATTCTGATGGCACTGTCGTTATGTATCCAATGTTCGCTGAAAACCGGAGAAAGGAACGAAGAGAGGATATACTTGATATTCTTGAAACCAATGGTTTCAAGATTGAGAACGTCGTGGATTATACATCTGCGGAAAAAGAAGGGTTTTTTCTTGAAGGAACCGGAAGTATTTTAATGGATCGTGTAAATCAAAAAGTATATTGTGCACTTTCTGAGCGTGCGCATGAAGAGCTGATCATTGAGTTTTGCGAGGACTTTGAATGTACTCCCGTCATCTTTACGGCTTATCAGTCGGTTAATGAAGAGCGGTTACCCATATACCATACCAATGTTATGATGTGTCTGGGAGAAGATTATTCAGTAATTTGTTTGGATTCTATTGATGATAAAAATGAAAGGAAAAATGTAGTGGATCATCTGAAACAGAACGGGAAAGAGATCATTAGGATTACCGAAGAACAAATGCACCATTTCGCCGGGAATATGCTCCAGGTAGCCGGAGAATCAGATCAAAGATATCTGATCATGAGTACAGCGGCTTATAATAGTCTTCGGCCAGATCAGATCAGTATTTTGGAAAAGTATAACCCTATAGTCCATAGCTCTTTAGATACTATTGAAACCTGCGGAGGCGGGAGTGCCCGTTGTATGATGGCGGAGGTGTTTTTGCCCCGGCAATAGTTTTAATATAACCTGACCCGACTAATTCTTATATAATACATCCTTGATAAAAAGGGCCATCATAGCTACCATAAAAAGAGCAAAAGGCAAGGATGTAATGATCAGCAATTTTTGAACCGCCACAAGAACATTAATATTGGGTTTTGAATGCCCTAATATGATCAGCGCCAATGTTGCTAAAAGAATAAATACAGACCACAATAGTTTGTGTTGTTGCCGTGGCTTCTTTTTTCCTTTGTCTGTAAACATGCTCAATACCAGAACGGCAGAATCCAGGGATGTTACCAGAAAACTTATCAATAATAATACGGTAGTAAAGCATAGTACAGAAGATAAGGGATAATTTTCCAGAAAAACAAAAATGGATGTAAACACGTTGCCAAATTCATTGGAATAACTACCCCATTCCTCTATAATTTGGAAAGCTGAAGTTCCAAAAACAGAAAACCAAAAGAAAGTACCCAGCGATGGTATAATCATCACCCCAAGTAGCAATTGCCTTATAGTCCGACCTTTAGAAATACGTGCGATAAAAATCCCCGTAAAAGGTGCCCATGCCAGCCAGAATGCCCAATAGTAAAATGTCCAGTCAGTAAGAAAGATCAATCCGGGATCGTAATTGCCCAGAGCAAGGCTCATCGGGATGAGATCTGCCAGGTAATTAACAAGTGCCCTTGCGAATGAATAGAGTATACCGCCCATATCACCTGCCGCGAAAATAAAAAGCAGCAAGGCAAGTGTAACTAATATATTGAATTTGGAAATTACCTTGATGCCTCTATTTACACCTTTCCAGACCGAA
>JAHEBI010000104.1 GCA_024642325.1 Eudoraea sp.
GTTCCTAAAATGGATGCCAGGGACCAAAGAAGTTATTAATTTCGAAAGAGATAATAGTACTGCTGTTGAATACCTTAATAACTCTACGCTTTGTTTTACACTGGATTTCAATCATCTGGGGAGAGTTGGACAGATGACCCCACTTCTTGAAGGCTTAGAAATCCCTTTTGTTATGATAGATCATCATCAGACTCCTGATGATTATGCCCAAATAACATATTCAGATGCCAAAATGAGCTCTACATCTGAAATGGTATTTAATTTTATTAGTTCTTTGGGAGATGAAAACAAGATTTCAAGTGAAATAGCTGATTGCCTATATGCAGGGATTGTGACTGATACGGGTTCATTTAAGTATTCGTCAACAACTAGTAAAACCCATCGTGTTGTGGCTAATCTTATAGATAAAGGGGCGAATAGTTCTGAAATTCAAAATCAAATATTCGATACCAACACACCCGAAAGGTTGCAGCTTTTAGGTTGTTCTTTAAAAAACATGGTCATTCTTAAGGATTATAATACGGCCTATACCTGTTTAAGTCAGGCAGAATTGGATGCCAACAACTATAAAAAAGGAGATACCGAAGGTTTTGTAAATTATGGGCTGACGCTTGAAAATATTCGATTTGCCGTTATTTTTATTGAAAATAAAGAAGAAGGGATCATAAAGATATCTTTTCGTTCGGAAGGTAATTTTTCCGTTAACGAATTTGCAAGGAATCACTTTCATGGCGGTGGTCATACAAATGCCGCCGGAGGAAGAAGCGAAAAAAATATGCCAGACACTATAAAGAAATTCGAAGCATTATTGGAAAACTACAAAGACCAGATTGGCAAATGAAAAACTTTATTTATGGCTTGCTATTGATATGCCTTATGGCATGCGGAGGCCCTGAGCCGAGGCCTCCGGTAAAAACTAACTCAGGAGGTTTTATTAATGCCTCTGCCCAGCGAAACCGAGAACTTTTAAACCTGGAGGAAAAACTTATTCAGGAAATTATAGAGAATGATACGCTTCATGACTACCTAACATCTGCCAACGGATCATGGTACTATTACAACGCTATAAATGAGAATGGTGATTATATGCCACTTCCCGATGATTTGGTGATTTTTAATTACAACTTGGTCAGTCTTGAAAATGATACCATCTATTCTATGGATGAAATTGGAACTATAACATATAAGGTAGATAAACAGGAATTATTCCCGGGCTTACGAGCCAGTGTAAAACTTCTCAAAGAAAATGAGACGGCAACTTTCCTTTTTCCTTCTGCAATGGCTTTTGGTTACCATGGCGACGATAACAAAATTGGACCTAATATACCTCTTAAGTCCACTATTACCATTCTGAAAATTGACAAACAAAAAGAAAGTATTGATAATTAAATTCTGAAAAATGAAAAAAATAATTTTAATTGTTCTAATAGGCTTATCATTATTAACAAGCTGTACATCAAGTAAATACAGAGACTTGGGAGATGGATTATTTGCCGATATAAATACCAGTCAAGGAGATATCATTATAAAGCTTGAAATGGAAAAAACGCCTGTAACGGTAGCAAATTTTGTTTCTCTTGCCGAAGGTAACAGCCCTTTTGTTAGTGAAGAGTATAAAGGCAGAAAGTATTATGACGGCATTATTTTTCATAGAGTCATTAAAGATTTTATGATACAGGGCGGTGATCCTACAGGTACTGGGCAGGGTAATCCAGGGTATAGGTTTAAAGATGAATTTAATGATTCCCTTACCCATAATAAAGCAGGTATACTTTCCATGGCTAATTCCGGACCTAAAACCAATGGCAGCCAGTTTTTCATTACACACAAAGAAACCCCTTTCCTAAATGGTAAACACACCGTTTTTGGAGAAGTCGTATCAGGATTGGATGTAGTAGATTCTATAGCCAATGTTAAGACCTATGTAGAACCCAACAGAAAGGACAAACCTGTGGTTGATGTGGTAATGAATTCCATGATTATTGTAAGAAATGGTAAAGAAGCAAAGAATTTTGATGCTGTAAAGGTAATGACAGATTATTTTGCGGAAGAAGAGGCTGTTATAGCTGCCATGGAAAAATTAAGGGTTGATTTTGCAGCTGAGCTTAATCAACAAAAAGAAAGAATTCAATCATTGCCTTCAGGTTTAAAAATCCTCACCCTTAAAGAAGGAGCCGGGGATAAACCAAAAATTGGGGATAAGGTATTAGTGAGTTATGCCGGCTGGCTTAGTGATGGCTCTCTTTTCGATAGTAATTATGAGGAGATAGCCACCAAATTTGGCCAATATGATGAAAGAAGGAAGCAGGGAAGGGGTTATGAACCCATTCCTATGGATTACAGTCCGGATTCAAGACTTGTAGCTGGTTTCAAAGAAGGTTTATTAACTATGAAAGTTGGGGACAAAATAAGGTTGTTTATTCCGCCTCATCTGGGTTATGGCCCGCAAGGTGGTGGACCTATTCCTCCAAATGCAGATCTTATTTTTGATCTTGAAATTTTAGGGATAACCGAATAAAATAAGGGCCCGAAAATATTCGGGCCTTTTTTAAGGAGTACTTTTTAATATCTGTAGCAGAAAGGTCCAAAACTTCTTTACAGAGGGCACATTTACTCTTTCATCTGGTGAATGCGCACCTTTGATGGTCGGACCAAAACTAATCATATCCATTTCCGGATAATTATGGCCAAGGATTCCACATTCCAAACCTGCATGGCAGGCTACAACTTGTGGTTTTTCTTTAAACAGAACTTCATACTGTTCTTTAAGTACTTCCAAAATCTCGGAATTTGGATTTGGACTCCAACCAGGATAATCTCCAGCTAAAGTTACCGTGCAATCTGCAAGCTCAAAAACGCTTTTGAGAGAATTTGCCAAATCGAATTTGGCTGAATCTACGGAAGACCTTGTTAAACAGCCAATCGTAATCTTCCCTGATTTGACCTCGATTCTGGCAATATTATTAGAGGTTTCGACCAAATCAGGAATTGCTGCACTCATGCTGTATACGCCATTATGAGCACCGTATATGGCCTTTAATATTTTTCTTTGAGCGATTTTTTCCATGATTTTAGCAGGTAGTCCTGCCGTAACCAGGGTTATGTCCAGATTTGATTCAATATAAGAATTCTCACTTTTGATGTCCTGTATCCACTCGGTTAATTTAACCTCAAAATCTTCTTTTTTGTCCTCCCCTACAACTATGGTTGCAAAACTCTCACGAGGAATTGCATTGCGAAGACTTCCTCCATCAATATGAGCCACACCAATATCAAATTCCTCCGTGCTTTTGTATAAAAGGCGGTTCATTATCTTATTTGCATTTCCAAAACCCCGGTGAATATCCATACCACTATGCCCTCCGTGTAATCCTTTAACACTCATAACATATGCAATGGTTCTCTTCGGGACATCTTGTTCATCATAGGTCCTTGTCGCTGTAATATCTATTCCCCCGGCGCACCCAATATCTATTTCGTCATCTTCCTCAGTATCTAAATTCAATAAAATCTTACCCCTGAGCAAATTTTCTTTTAATCCTTTGGCACCTGTCATACCCGTTTCTTCATCAATAGTAAACAAAGCCTCAATAGGCGGGTGTGCAATATCTTGGCTTTCAAGCAAACCCATAATCGCTGCTACTCCAATACCGTTGTCTGCCCCGAGCGTTGTTCCTTTAGCTTTTACCCAATCACCTTCCACGAACATCTCAATTCCCTGCGTCTCGAAATCAAATTCGGTAGCGGAATTTTTTTGATGTACCATGTCCAAATGCGATTGAAGTGTAATCGGTTTACGATCTTCCATTCCCCTCGTCGCCTCTTTTCTAATAATGACATTTCCCACCTCATCTTTAAACGTATCCAGTTTTAAAGACTTACCAAAATTCATCATAAATTCAATTACT
This sequence comes from Eudoraea sp., assembly GCA_024642325.1. GTDB lineage: Bacteria > Bacteroidota > Bacteroidia > Flavobacteriales > Flavobacteriaceae > Eudoraea. The sequence goes on from JAHEBI010000104.1 coordinate 3,909, forward strand.
CTTTCTTCCTTTTTGGAAGGACGTGGCACAGCGTTTAGTTTCGCGAAATTATTCCAGAGCCTCTTAGGTTCTAATTGTTCTATTTCCTGGTTCATATTTTAATTTAAGAGATCAAAAATACGTATTGCAAATTAACCTTCCGAGATAAATGGTATTTTTGAATTCATGAATAATAGATTGAAGAATGCCATTGCATTATCACTTATCCCGCAAATAGTGATGGTTAAGTGGCTTGGCAGCTACCCGGAACTGGTTGAAAATTATTATAGCAAAGGCCTTTATCCATTTATATCCAGCTTCTTTCGTATTGTATTTGGATGGCTCCCATTATCTATTGGCGACCTTATTTACGCATTTCTGATAATTCTTGCCATCCGGCATGTAATTATCCACAGAAATCAAATAAGAAAAAACTTGAGACCTTTCTTTAGAGATATAGGTATGGTTCTCGCTGTCACTTATTTCACCTTTCATTTCATGTGGGGTTTAAACTATTACCGTGTTCCTCTTTCACAAACACTTAACCTAAAAGACACCTATACGACTCATGAATTGCAGATTTATACGGAAAAGCTAATTAAAAAGACAAATAGTCTTCAATATCAAATTACTTCAGATACTTCACAGATTGTGGATATTCCTTATAGCCAAAAAGAAATATTTCAAAAAACCCTGGATGGCTATTCAGAATTCGGAAAGAAATATGAGTTTTTTAACTATAAGAATTCAAGTTTAAAGAAATCTATCTTTAGTACTGCATTAACGTATATGGGATATGGAGGTTATCTAAATCCGTTTACAAATGAAGCTCAGGTTAACAGTAAAATACCCAATTTCAGATTTCCTGTGGTTACGGGGCATGAAATAGGCCATCAAATTGGTTATTCCGCAGAAAACGAAGTTAATTTTATTGGCTACCTCGTTACGGCCAATAACAAGGATCTTTACTTTAAGTATTCTGCAGCAGCTTTCGCACTTAGTTATTCTTTAAGTGAAATAAAATTAAGAGATAAAACGAAATTTGATGAATTGTACTCCGGTTTAAACCTCGGTGTTCAAAAAAACTACGAAGAGCTGAATAAATTCTGGTTAGCCTATGAAAATCGCTTGGAACCTGTATTTAAGGCTATTTTTAATTCCTTTCTCAAGGCGAACAATCAGGAACAGGGCATAAAGAGCTATGGGCTCATAGTTACGCTATTAGTTACTTATGACGCGAAGTATCCCGTTGAATGACAGCGGTGGTTTTGGAAAAAGATGCAGGCACTGATCATATTATACCTTTTTCTCCTTCCAGGTTTGAAGTCCACCATGGGCACTAAATATTCTTTCTAAAGCTTCAGGATATTTGGATGACTCGATTTGGGCTGACAAGATAATAGTATTCCTGTGTTCAGTATCTTCCCAGGGTGTTTCTTTACAGGAAAACAGCCCTGTCAAAGTAAGCAATAAAAATATATTGCGCATTTCAGTTTATATAATTTGTGGCCTTTGTCCAACAACTGGCAGAAAATAAACCAATTCTCCTATTTTTGTCCTATGAATAAAGTTAAGCAGATAAGTAGTTTACAAAATCCTTTAGTCAAAAAAGTATTCTCATTAAAGGAAAAATCCCGTGAACGTCGGAATTCGGGCTTGTTTGTATTAGAGGGACAGAGAGAGTTTGAATTGGCTTGTAAAGGCGGATATACTATAGAGAGTATCTTTTTTTGCCCCAAAATAATTACTGAAAAAAGGGTCAGGGAAATTATTGGGGAATCTGAAGAATATCCGGCGTTAATTGAAGTGTCAAAGGAGATATATCAAAAAATTGCCTATCGCGAAAGTACGGAAGGAATTGTTGCCGTTGCCCGTTCAAAAAATCACAATCTGAATCATATTGCATTTAAGAATACAAATCCATTGATATTGATTGCAGAAGCACCTGAAAAACCGGGAAATATCGGGGCTTTATTAAGAACCGCCGATGCAGCTAACTTAGATGCCGTAATCATTGTAAATTCTAATGGTGACCTGTATAACCCTAATATAATAAGATCCAGTTTTGGTTGCCTTTTTACTGTAAATATTGCTATTGGGGAAACTCAGGAGGTAATCAATTTTTTAAAGGAAAATAAGATAACCATTTATTCCGCTGCCCTGTCAGCTTCTTGCACGTACACCAAGGTGGATTTTAAAAAGGCATGCGCCATCGCCGTCGGGACAGAATCTTCCGGATTAACATCAGACTGGCTGGCGCAATCCGATCAAAATATTGTTATTCCCATGCAGGGAGAAATAGATTCAATGAATGTTTCGGTATCTGCGGCAATACTTATCTTTGAGGCAAAGCGCCAAAGAGATTTTAATTAATAGGATCACCTCGATAACTCAGTTCATTATAAAAATCAAACTCTTTCGGACTTAACTCATAACAATTCGTTACATTCAAATTAAAATTTAAAAACTTTATATGAATAGCACATTCCTGTTTTATGCCATCATAACTATCATAGTACTTGAATTCCTTTTGGAAACCGTCCTTGATTATCTTAATTCACGGAAATTTATGGATCCTGTCCCAAAAGAATTAGAGGATGTATTTGATAACGAGGAGTATATAAAATCACAGGCCTATAAGAAAGATAACTACAAATTTGGCATTCTTTCTTCCTCTTTTTCAATAGTCCTTACCTTAAGTTTTTTGGTATTTGGCGGATTTGAATGGATTGACTTATTTGTTCGGGAAATTACGGTAAACCCAATTTTAATGGCCCTTTTATTTTTTGGAATCATTTTAATTGGAAGCGATCTTATTACAACTCCTTTTTCGTATTATCAGACCTTTGTTATTGAAGAAAAATATGGGTTTAACAAGTCTTCGCGCAAGTTGTTTTTTATGGATAAAATAAAAGGCTGGTTAATGATGGCCATTTTAGGAGGAGGTATACTCGCACTGGTTATTTGGTTTTATCAATGGGCAGGAAGCAGTTTTTGGATATACGCTCTGGCCTTAATTGCTGTATTTACAATATTTATGAACCTTTTTTACAGCAGATTAATAGTGCCCATGTTTAATAAACAGACCCCATTAGAGGATGGATCACTTAAACATAAAATTGAAAATTACGCCCGTCAGGTTGGTTTTCGACTTCAAAATATCTTTGTTATTGACGGATCTAAGAGAACCACAAAGGCCAATGCCTATTTTGCCGGATTTGGAAAAGAAAAAAGAGTTACTCTGTATGATACATTGATTCAGGAATTAGAAGAAGAAGAAATAGTAGCTGTTCTCGCTCATGAAGTTGGTCATTATAAACGGCATCACATTATCATAAACCTGTTAATTTCAATATTGCTTACCGGGGTTACACTTTTCATATTGTCTCTTTTTATTAACAACCCTGAATTTTCATATGCCATAGGTGTAACTCAGCCAAGTTTTCATGCTGCTTTAATTTGTTTTGGAATCCTTTACAGTCCAATCTCTGAAATCACAGGTTTGGTTATGAACATTCTGTCCAGAAAATTTGAATTTGAAGCCGATGATTATGCTAAAGAGACTTTTGAAGCTTTACCCCTGATTAACTCATTAAAAAAGCTTTCAAAGAATAGCCTGAGCAACCTTACCCCCCATCCAGCTTATGTTTTTTTACACTATTCCCACCCACCATTGATTGATCGCATACGCAACCTTAAGGCATGATTTTTGTTGGTAACTAGAAAAGAT
>JAHEBI010000105.1:0-2057 GCA_024642325.1 Eudoraea sp.
TCTGTTTTACGCCTTACCATGAAAGACTGATATTTTTCTAAATTAATTACAATTCTTTTTTTATTATTATGACTAAATTTAGAGCAAAAGCCTTTCTATGCTAGAACTTGCCGGTATTATAATATTAGGGATCATTGCACAGTGGGTGGCCTGGCGTTTAAAATTGCCTGCTATCCTTCCCCTGATTTTGATCGGCCTTCTGGTAGGCCCTATTGCCACTTTGTATACCCAGGATGGTTCCAAACTGATTGAGCCTGTCTGGAATGGCACCAAAGGGCTTTTTCCCGGGGAAGGTCTTTACTATTTCCTCTCGCTTGCCATAAGCATTATTTTATTTGAAGGGGGCTTAACCTTAAAACGTTCAGAAATTAGAAATGTAGGACCAGTCATTACCAAACTGATTACTGTTGGCACTATGGTAACTTTTTTTGGAGCCGGAGTTGCGGCCCATTATTTTTTTAACCTTAGCTGGCAGATTTCATTTTTGTTTTCTTCGCTTATCATTGTCACCGGCCCAACCGTTATTACGCCTATCCTTAGAAATATTCCTTTGAAAAAAGATATTTCCGCGGTTTTGAAATGGGAAGGAATTTTAATTGATCCCATTGGTGCATTGGTAGCGGTACTGGTGTTTGAATTTATCAGTGTTGGCGAAGGACAGGAATACACGAAAACGGCTTTGATAGATTTTGGCAGGATATTGCTATTTGGATCTACTTTTGGTTTCGCTTTTGCCCACGCCCTGGCATTTGTAATTAAAAAGAACTATGTGCCACACTACCTGTTAAATGTGGTGTCCTTGTCGGTTGTGCTATTGGTGTTTGTGGAATCTGATATTTTGGCGCACGAATCGGGCCTTCTTGCCGTGGTAGTCATGGGAATGGTTATGGGCAATATGGACCTTCCCAATATTAAGGAACTACTTTATTTTAAAGAATCATTAAGTGTTTTGCTGATATCCATACTCTTTATTCTATTGGCGGCCAATATCAATATCAGTGACATGGAGTTGATTTTTAATTGGAATTCAGCACTTTTATTCCTGGTAATTGTATTTGTGATCCGCCCTATTGGTGTGTTTTTAAGCACCCATGGATCCAGTTTAAAAATCAATGAAAAACTGTTTATCGGTTGGGTAGGCCCAAGAGGAATTGTCGCGGCCGGCATCGCTTCCCTTTTTGGTTCAAAATTACTTCAGAAAGGCGAACCCGGGGCAGAATATATCACCCCACTTGTCTTTATGATCGTGTTGGGCACAGTGCTGCTAAATGCCACAACAGCCCGTTTTTTTGCGAAACTGGCGGGCGTCTTTCTAAAGCATGCGGAGGGCATCCTTATCATAGGGGCTTCTAAAATGTCCAGGCTTATTGCCAGCTACCTCAAGCGAAATAACAGGCACGTGGTTTTAATAGATAATAACCAGGCCAATATAAATTTGGCAAAAAAGCTTGGACTTGAGGCAATGGTTGCCAATGTCTTCTCAGACTCATTAGCAGATAATATTGAACTCAATGATATGGGTTATCTCATGGCGCTTACCGGAAATCCTCAAATTAATGAATACGCCATAAATAAATTTAAACATAAATTTGGGGAAAATGGCTCTTTCAGACTGGTGAGTTCCGATGAGATGAACGATCCTGAAAACAACCCAAAAGAAGGCCTTTTTTCACATACAGATGATTATGTAAAACTAATGGAGGCTACAAGGCGGTATCCGGCGATTCATGAAATTCCACTGAAAAATGGAAAACACTATGAACAGTTGATTGAAATCACCAATAACGACGATGAGATTATCCCTATATTTATTAAAGCCCCCGATGGGGAAATACACATCATTTCTTCATTCAGCGAAAGTTTTAACACCATTTCCGAAGGCTATAAACTGGTCTATTTGGGTAAAATGTTTGACGTAGACAAAATACATTGATGCAGTTGGGGCGGGGCTATATAACTTATTTGATTATCAAAACCCAGGGGCCATTATCCGGGGCGTAATATTTGGTTACTTCTGCCGGGCCGGAATCAAATACCTGACCATTTTTAGGGTTTGT
>JAHEBI010000105.1:2067-7597 GCA_024642325.1 Eudoraea sp.
CTTTGGGCAAGGTTTTGATCTCAATTTCACCACCTTCTTTCAAAAATGAGATATACAGGGACCGGGGTTTAGCCAATAATGGTTTTCCCCCAGCAAGATCCCAGTGTTTTTCAATGTTGGTCATATCTAAAGGGGCTAATATTTTACCCACCATTCCGGCGTAAACAGAACCCTCCATATACAGGGCTTCTTCCCAGGATTTAGGTTGCGATGACCAGGCCGTCCAGCCCTCTTCATCTGCCGTTATTTTCCATTGCCAAAGACTGGCTGCCCCATAGACAATTCCCATGGTTCCCCCATGCATCAATTGCATCCAGGCCTCTTCCCCCTGCCACCAGCCCAGGCCATTCATGCCATCATTCATTCCTTCATAGGTAGGCTCGCCATTGGCCGCTCCCTTTGTGGGCAGATTGTCATACATTTTCTCGACTTTATGATAGAGGTGAGCGCCATCATGCCCTGTTTGTGCCCATTGAAAATCGAGCCAGTCTTTATCCTGATGTGTTTTATTATAATGCATACAATGCTTACTGGGATCATTAACTGCCCATTCAGCAATATAATCATCGCAGGGGTTATAATGCAGGCCGGTAGGCTGGCCGTAACTGTCCCATTCCTGGAATATTTCCCCGCTTTCCTTCACCCCGGGATCATTTCCGTCATGATCTCCGGCAATAAGCCAAATAGCGGGTTTGCTGCCGTATCGGGCAAGTAGATAATTGCAATAACGAACATATTCCTCAGGGTTTATGGTATTCCCCAGAACTTTAAGGCCTTTCCATCCAAAACCGTGAAATACCGGCTGATAAACCGGAACAATCTCATGCCTGATTAATTCATCTATAATCTGATCCAAATATTGAAAATAAGAAGGATTCATTTTATTGATATGCCCATCAGACAAATCTTCAAAAGCTCTTTTAAAACCCTGCAACGTATTCCTCTTGTCGGGCCCTTCGGCATTCATGTCTGGTTGCAAGGTCATCAATAATGCAGCATTAAACCCTTTTTTATGCCTGTCTTCGGCATAGGTTTTGACCTGGCTCAAAGTGGCCCGGAACGGAATTGCCCATGGGGTATCTCCCACTACTAAAAAGGATTTACCGGAGTGCTGTATGACATTGCGGTTACCCTCGCCCATTTTTAGCAATCCGTTTGCGAGCAATGGGTTATCTCCGCTGTAAGGTTTTGACCTGACTGCCCCGGTTGCCCCGTGAAGCCCTGTGTCTTGTTCATTGGAAGCGTAAGAAATCCAGGACCAGGTGCTGGTGGTATCCGGAGAGGTAAATCTTATTTTCCAAATGTTGTCACCATCCCAAAAAGCGGGCCTTTTGATAGTATCGTCTTTTTGATTGGTAAAATCTGCCCAGACCGCGACGTCTTTATAGGGATTTTCATAGTCCACGGTGCTGATCAGCGTAATCTCGAGGGTGGTCCATTGTTCTATGGTAAACATGCTTTCCTGAGCTAAAAGCACTAATGGCAAGCAGAAAAATAGTATGGGCAACAGGAGTTTTCTCATTATTCAAATTCACTAAAGCACCGTGAATTTAAAAATAATTACTGAGAAGACCTATAACATCTCAGGGACTAACAGAAGTAAAGAAAACTAATCATTTAATTTAAGAACAGCCATAAACGCCTGTTGTGGAATTTCCACATTACCCACCTGCCGCATACGCTTTTTACCTTTCTTTTGTTTTTCCAGCAATTTTCGTTTCCTGGAAATATCGCCGCCATAACATTTGGCGGTTACATCCTTACGAAGGGCTTTTATGGTTTCCCTGGAAATAATCTTAGCGCCAATGGCTGCCTGTATTGGAATATCAAACTGTTGCCGGGGAATTAATTCCTTTAATTTCTCACACATCCTTTTGCCTATGTAGTGGGCATTATCAAAATGTATCAGGGCAGACAAGGCATCCACAGGCTGTGCATTAAGCAATATATCTACGCGCACCAGTTTAGATACCCGCATGCCTATGGGCGAGTAATCAAAAGAAGCATACCCTTTAGAAACAGTTTTTAGCCTGTCGTAAAAATCAAATACGATCTCTGCCAGGGGCATATCAAAATTTAATTCTACGCGTTCCGGAGTCAGATAGGTCTGATTTGTAATATGCCCCCTTTTATCAATACAAAGGGACATTACATTACCCACAAAATCCGACTTTGTAATGATGGTGGCCTTAATATAGGGCTCTTCAACCCTGGCCAGGGTTGATGGGTCCGGAAGGTCACTCGGGTTATTTACAATAACCGGGACATCCGGGTTTTTGGTGGTAAAAGCATGATAGCTAACGTTGGGTACCGTGGTAATTACGGTCATATCAAATTCACGCTCCAAACGCTCCTGGATAATCTCCATGTGCAGCATACCAAGAAAACCACACCGAAAACCAAATCCGAGGGCAGCACTGCTTTCCGGGATAAACACCAGGGATGCATCATTAAGCTGCAGCTTTTCCATGGAAGAACGCAGTTCTTCATAATCCTCTGTATCTACCGGGTAAATACCGGCAAAGACCATGGGCTTTACATCTTCAAAACCGGCAATCGGGTTTTTGGTAGGATTGATGGCATCCGTGATGGTATCACCCACTTTTACCTCCCTTGCATCCTTAATCCCGGTAATCAGGTAGCCTACATCTCCCGCTTTAATGCTGGGCTTAGCTTCCTGGGTAAGTTTTAAAGTCCCTACCTCATCCGCAAAATACGTCTTGCCGGTGGCAACAAACTTAATTTTCTGGCCTTTCTTAATAACCCCATTGATTACCTTAAAGTAAGTCTCCACCCCCCTGAAAGGGTTGTAAACAGAATCAAAAACCAAGGCCTGCAGAGGCTCATCAACATTCCCTTTTGGAGGGGGAATCCGATCAATAATAGCAGTCAATATTTCTCCGATCCCAATGCCCGTTTTGGCACTTGCCGGGATCACATCTTCGGCCTTACACCCCAACAATTCTACAATATCATCTGTTACTTCTTCGGGACTGGCACTGGGTAAATCGACCTTGTTCAGAACCGGAATAATTTCCAAATCATTTTCCAGAGCCAGATACAGGTTTGAAATGGTCTGCGCCTGTATGCTTTGGGCAGCATCTACCACCAGAAGGGCTCCTTCACAGGCCGCTATGGAGCGGGATACTTCATAAGAGAAATCCACATGGCCCGGTGTGTCTATTAAATTAAGGATATAAGGGACACCCTCATATTCGTATTCCATTTGAATGGCATGGCTTTTAATGGTAATGCCACGCTCGCGCTCCAGATCCATATTGTCCAGAAGCTGTTCTTTTTTTTCCCGTTCAGTTACGGAACCGGTAAAATCCAGCAGCCTGTCAGCCAGGGTACTTTTACCGTGGTCTATGTGGGCTATAATACAGAAATTTCGAATATGCTTCATTTTCTTTCTCTGGCTATTTCAAATTGGCTGCAAAGATACTGTTTTCTGCTTCTTAATCCTGCCACTCTGCTATAAACAAGTTGGTATCCCTGGTTCCACCATTATTGCGGTTACTTGAAAACGCCAGGAATTTACCATTATTGGAAAATACCGGGAAGGCATCAAAGGTTTTCCCGTGTGTTACCCGTTCCAAATTCTTCCCGTCAATATCAATCAGATAGAGGTTAAACGGGAAACCTTTTTCGGCTTCAAAATTACTCGAAAACAAAATCTTTTCCCCGGAAGGGTGAAAGAAAGGGCTCCAGTTTGCATTTCCAAGAAAAGTCAATTGCTTTAAATCGCTCCCGTCAGAATTGCAGATAAAAAGTTCCATTTCCGTGGGCTGTACCAATCCCTGAGCCAGTAATTCCCTGTATTCCGTAATTTCTGCATCCGTTTTTGGCCTTGAGGCCCTGAATATGATCTTCGTGCCGTCAGGAGAGAAAAATGCACCCCCGTCATAACCCAATTCGTCCGTGATCTGCAGCACTTCCGTTCCGTCCAGATTCATGGTATACAATTCCAGATCTCCGCTCCTGGTAGATGTAAACACTATTTTATCGCCTTTGGGAGAAACAGTAGCTTCGGCATCATAGCCGGGTTCGTTGGTAAGTTGCCCGGTAATATTCCCTTTTAGGTCTGCCACAAATATGTCGAATGAATCATAGACAGGCCAGACGTATTTCCCGTTTTTCCGCAAAGGCACCTCAGGGCATTCTTTGCTATCCAAATGAGTGGAGGCATATACAATATGTTCATTATCAGGAAGGAAATAGGCACAGGTGGTACGTCCCATTCCTGTGCTTACCAAAGGGGGTTTGCTATCCCTGAAGGTCTCCTGTGAATTCATAAGGAACATTTGGTCACATTGCATTCCCCAGCCGGGATTGTTAGACTGAAATACCAGTTTACTATCGTCAAAACTCCAGTAGGCTTCGGCGTTATCCCCGCCAAAAGTTACCTGGCGAATAGATTTAAAATGTTTTTCTTCTTTATAAATCAGCGTATCTGCCCCGGCCATTACAGACACGGTATTTTCTTTTACCGGAACGGCCGTTTTGGAATCTGGTTTACAGCCAAAAAATGCGAATAAAAGAAGGAAAGGCATCAAAGTTTTCATAGGATGTTTAATTTTAAACAAAATTAGACGCAAAACTGATGAAAAAAATAATTCTGGGTGTATTTTTTATACTGGCCCTGGGCTGTAAAAAGGGAGTAACTGTGTCGGTCTCCATGGAAGAAGAGGTGCGGGTGCTGGCAAGTGACGATTTTGGGGGCAGGGAAACCGGAACTGAGAACGAGCTCAAGGCTGCGGACCATCTCAGGGAACTCATGAGCGGACTGGGCCTGGAACCCAAGGGAAATTCGGGAACTTATTACCAGACCTTTACTTTTAAACCAAAGACAGACCCGCATCAGCAAACAGCTTTTCTGGAGGCAGGCGACAGTACTATTACCGGCACCAATGTCATTGGATTTCTGGACCATAAATCGCCAAATACGGTGGTGATAGGCGCGCATTATGACCATTTGGGGTTTGGGGGGGAAAGCTCCTTATACCGGGGTGAACCGCAGGTTCATAATGGTGCGGATGACAATGCCAGCGGGGTGGCCGTACTCCTTGATCTGGCCCATAAGATCCGTGGAGCTGATCTTTCCAGCAATTATTTGTTTATTGCTTTTTCAGGGGAGGAAATCGGCCTGCTGGGCTCCAATTATTTTACCAAAAACCCCACGCTTGACCTGGGCGGGGTTTCCTATATGCTCAATCTGGATATGGTGGGCAGGCTAAGGGAAGACAAAACACTTTCGGTGAGCGGCACCGGCACTTCACCTATCTGGCCCCAGGTGTTAAATGCGTCTAACCCCGGATTTAAACTGGTATTAAAAGAATCTGGCGTAGGCCCCTCGGACCATACCTCCTTCTATTTACAGGACATCCCTGTATTGCATTTTTTTACGGGTCAGCATGAAGATTACCACAAGCCCACAGATGACGCGGAGAAATTAAATTACGAAGGGATGCGGCTGATTAGCTCGTATTTGTTCAGCCTTGTTCAGGAACTCGATGATGACCAAAAACTG
>JAHEBI010000106.1:0-4951 GCA_024642325.1 Eudoraea sp.
CCTTCCGATTGCAGTCCAATATAGCCTTCTTTGAGCAGAGTGCCGTCCACTTTGATGGCAGGATTATATCCGGTAGCCACACTCCCTCCTATCTGCGGTTTACTGTATTGCAACACTTGCTCTCCATTGACCAAATGTGTGATAATGGAATCTTTGTAAACAATGAGGTCTCCACTTATCCATTGGTCCCACCTGTAAGTCTTTGATGAAGAATTTATACAATGACGCGGATCAATTTTATAATTATAGACTACATCCGTTCCCGGGGAGCACATATTTCCCGTTGGGCGGGGAACCCCGTTTTCTTCCTCGGCTAAAATCTGATATTCCACAGAAATAGGCCAGTCCTGATCCTTTAAAATTGTTTTAGGGTCCTGGGAGTGGAACATTACACCGCTATTTCTATAAGTATATATGGGGGCATCCTGCAACCATTGATCTGTAAACCGATACTCAAACTTCAGGTGATATGATGAGAATGATTCGTTGTAAAATAAATGGCCAAAACGATCATTAAAGTCTTCATAGCCCTCATAATTTACCTGGATTTTCCCTTCCTCAACCCTGAAAGTATTGGCATAGTTTTCCCCCAAATCGTGATGATTAATTTTTACAACCCAGCCTTCAAGGTCCTTTCCATTAAAAAGGTAACGCCATTTGCTGGTGTTATTTGAACTTTTTCCGGAAGTGACTACGATGCAGGAAATTGAACTTAAAACCGCTCCAATTAGTAGCAGTAATTTTGTTTTTTTCATCTTTGGTTAATTTACTTTATATATCACAAAAGGATTGGGAAATCATTCTACTACCTTTCACTTTTATTCAAATCTAATGGTTTAAATGTTGCTGAACGCCATAGGGTGCATTAATGGCAGGGAATGTAATAAATTCCAAACAATATTTGAAACCGCAGTCAAGTTTCTGAAACCAGTCCATTCCAATACTAATTTTACCTAAAATTGAATTGAACATGTACCAGTAATTATCCACCAACCGGACAGTACCACAAGGTTTATAATTCAATTAAAAACCTTTACATTTGAATAATTAAAAAAAATGAAATAACAATGAAAAAGATCAAAGCCTTAATACCCTTGATTGTATTTGTATTTATTTTTCAGGCTTGCTCGTCAGACGATAGTCCACCACCTACAGATAGTAATGACGCTGTTGTAGGCGTTTGGGAATTGGCAGAACTGAATATTAATCCGCCCCAGGATATAAATTTGGATGGGAGTACGACTTCAAATATTTTAACTGAACTTCCTTGTGCTACAGGGACACTCACTATAAATAGTGACGGTACCTGGCGTTCAACCGTTGTAAATTTAGACATCACCGCTATTACGGGCGGACTGTTTGATATTAGATGTACAAGTACCAGTACGACCAGCTCGGGTGTATGGCAATTACAAAATTCCCAATTATCCTTATTTAGTGATAATACATTGTTTTTATTTAGCCTAAGTGATAATAGGTTGACGAGTACTTCCAACGAAGACCTGCCGGGGTTTACGAGTGAAGTTTACGAAAAATCCTAATCTAATTTATTTAATATAGCAAGTGTTAAAGATGAAAGAAACATCTTTAGGGAAGTTGTCTGAATGTAATTTACATCCCGGGTCTGCCACAATTATTGCGTTATATTTGTTTTTAAAGTAAGAAAATGGAATATATTTTAAAACCCTGGCCCTGGTATGTTTCGGGACCTCTAATAACATTGATCATGTTATTGCTCATATATTTTGGCAAAACATTTGGCATGTCTACTACACTCAGAACCCTATGTAGTATTGGGGGTGCTGGAAAATATTCTGATTTCTTCCGGCACGACTGGAAAGCTTACCGCTGGAACCTCGTCGTAGTTCTGGGCGCAATTATTGGCGGTTTTATCGCTGTAACTTTTTTATCAGATGGTTCCACAATCGCCTTGAATTCTCAGACTGTAGCGGATCTCGGCCAGCTGGGATTTAATAATGCCGGGGAAGATCTATTACCACCTGAAATTTACGCCTGGGATAATGTGTTTACTATCAAGGGAATGACCATTCTTATTGTTGCAGGTTTCCTTGTTGGTTTTGGAACGCGCTACGCAGGGGGTTGCACTTCCGGTCATGCCATTACAGGTCTCAGTAACCTCCAATGGCCTTCACTTATTGCGGTGATTGGTTTTTTTATAGGGGGCTTAATAATGACCCATTTTCTTTTACCCATAATATTCGGATAATGAAGGTATTAAAATTCTTATTGGTAGGCATTTTCTTTGGGATAGTCCTTGTGAAATCTGAGGCTGTGTCCTGGTACAGAATTTATGAAATGTTCAAATTTCAGTCGTTTCATATGTACGGTATCATTGGTTCTGCAGTTTTTTTGGGTGCATTGTTAGTCTGGTTATTTAAAAAATTTGGTGTGAAAAACATTGAAGGAAATGCTATATTTCTGGCCCCAAAAGACAGTGGTTTCATCCGTTATATTGCTGGTGGTACTATTTTTGGTTTTGGATGGGCTCTTGCTGGTGCATGCCCAGGACCACTGTATGTATTATTTGGTACGGGTGTAATAAGTATGCTTATTGTTATTGCAGCCGCTGTCCTTGGAACATTTGTTTACGGTATATTAAGAAGCAAACTACCCCACTAATAGTAAAGGTTGTTTTATTCATTATCCCATTATTACTTCCACGGTATGTTCCTTACCCTTTTCCAGAATGGGAACAATATTGGAATTGATGGGTTTGCCATTTACCAGTATTTCCTTAACCCCTTTACTTATGTGTTCCGGGTTCTTAACATGAATATTATAAGTAACATCCCTAAACACCCTTTTCATCTTAAATCCATCCCATTTAGAGGGGATACAGGGGTTAATGGCCAATCCGTCATATTCAGGACTAATCCCCAAAATATACTGTGTTATAGCGTAGAAATTCCAGGAGGCCGTACCTGATAACCATGAGTTCTTTGCTTCGCCTGGTTTATGTGACTCTTTACCCGCAATCATCTGGCAATAGACATAGGGTTCCACTTTATGAAGTTCAGACAATTCTTCCAGAAAACTAGGTGCGATTTTAGTGTAATATTCATAAGCCAAATCACCCCGTCCCAAGATAGTTTCTCCAATCATGATCCAGGGGTTGTTGTGGCAAAAGATACCTCCATTTTCCTTGTAGCCTGCTGGATAGGTTGAAATCTCACCGTACTCTATGTAATATTTGGTAAAAGCCGGGTAATTCAGGACAATCCCATAATCACAATCCAGATACTCTTTAACTGCATTTAAAGATTTTTCAACCATCCCATCTTCTTTTCCAATTTCAGCCATGGCGCACCAACCCTGCGATTCAATAAAGATCTTTCCTTCTTCATTTTCTGAAGACCCCACTTTATTACCAAAATAATCATATGCCCGCAAATACCATTCCCCGTCCCAGCCATGGTCTTTAACAGCTTCAATCATCTCATTCACATGAATTTGAGCTTCTGTGGCTTCTTCCTCTTTTCCAATTTGCTTACAAAGTTTTATATATTCTTTACCGTAAACCACAAAAAGTCCCGCAATCATTAAAGATTCTGCTGTTCCTCCTTTTTGGTTTTCCGTGGTTTGAAAGGATTCATTGGGATCCTCGGAGAAGCAATTTAAATTTAGACAGTCGTTCCAGTCGGCTCTTCCAATCAGGGGTAGTTTATGTGGCCCCAGATTATTTACCACATGGTAAAAAGAAGCTTTTAAATGTTCAAAATGTGTTTTCGCCCTTGTGGAATCATTGTCAAAGGGTACCATTTCATCCAATAAGGAAAAATCACCCGTTTCCTTGATGTAAGCAGTAGTTGAAAGTATTAACCAGAGAGGGTCATCATTAAAGTTGCCTCCAACCGCGGCATTGCCCTTTTTGGTCAGGGGCTGATACTGATGGTAGCAGGATCCATCTTCAAATTGAGTAGAAGCTATGTCATAAATACGTTCCCGGGCTCTTTCCGGGATTTGATGAACAAAACCGATAAGATCCTGATTGGAATCCCGAAACCCCATCCCACGGCCAATACCTGACTCAAAGAAGGAGGCCGAGCGAGACATATTAAAGGTTACCATACACTGGTATTGATTCCAGATATTAACCATTCTGTCTAATCGGGGGTCTTCAGACTCAATGGATATCTTTCCCAGAAGATTATCCCAGTAGGTTCTTAGCTCTTGAAAGGCCTTATTTACTTTAGCTGCAGTGTCATATGCCGAGATCATGTCCTGTGCAGGTTTCTTGTTAATGACCGACTTGCTTTCCCATTTATTTTCTTTCTGCACCTCCACATAACCCAGCATAAAAATCAACTCTTTTTCCTCGCCCGGTTTAAGTTCAATTTCCAGGCCATGTGATGCAATTGGGGACCAGCCGTGAGCAACAGAATTTTTTGATTTTCCTTCGCTCACCACCTCGGGAGTGTCTAAACCATTGTAAAGGCCAACAAAAGTTTCCCTGTCTGTATCAAAGCCATCAATGGGACTGTTTACCGAATAAAAGGCATAATGGTTCCGGCGTTCCTTAAATTCTGTCTTGTGGTAAATTACGGAGTCTTTTATTTCCACTTCACCCGTGGAAAAATTTCTCTGAAAATTGGTCATGTCGTCTTCCGCATTCCACAAGCACCATTCTATAAAAGAAAACAACTTTATATTTTTAGTGTCGGAGGAGGCATTCTTTAAGCTTACTTTCTGAATTTCCCCCCAGAAGCCAAGAGGGATAAATTGCAGTACCTCTAACTCCAGTTTATTTTTAGAAGCCTTGAATTTGGTATAACTCATGCCATGGCGGCATTCATAATGATCCAGTTCTGTTTTAACCGGTTTCCAGCCTGGAGACCAGGTAGCATCCCCATCTTTGACATAAAAATATTTACCGCCGTTGTCAACAGGAATATTATTATATCTGTAACGGGTTAACCTTCGGAATTTTGCG
>JAHEBI010000106.1:4961-7560 GCA_024642325.1 Eudoraea sp.
CCCACCGGTATTGGAGGTAAGTGAGAAGAAATCCTCATTCCCCAGGTAATTGATCCAGGGATAAGGGGTTTTAGGATTGGTAATTACATATTCCCTGTTTTTGTCATCAAAATATCCGTATTTCATAGAGGTTTCTTTTAATCTGTTGCCCTGGAAATGCGTTTTTTAACAGGGCTAAATACAGATTAAAAGTAAACAAATGTTCTTAGAATTTTTGAGCAAATTTTAGCTTTTATTAGGCTAAAAGAGTCTTGAAAGCAGTTCTTCCAGGCAAACGTTGCTGGGTTTTAAAAATAAAACATCAGAAATTCTTTAAATGGTTTACAAGGGTTTGGTGATTTCATGCATTTTTTACTGCTATGTTCAATGCGCTATAGCGGTTTTGTATTTGAGTCGTAGGTTTTATCCTATGGTTAATATAGCATGGTGGCTTTAGTTCTTTGCAAATTCAATTAAAGGGTATATATCTCCATTGTCAGCTTTTCTTAAAGCGTTAATATATTCTTTTCTTGTATCGTCAGCTTTAACCATATTTAATTGATGCCAAGAAAACGTTTCTTTCCCGAAAATAGATTCCATCTTTAGGGACAAATCCATAGACAAATTGCATATCTAATGCCTGCCCGACATCTCTCAACTTATGGATGGTTATTTGACCTGTAGCTTCACGTTCTTCAATTTTTTGCACAGCTCCCTTTGTTAATTGAAGTTTGGTTGCCATTTGATCTCTTGTCATATTAAGAGTGGTTCTGATAGTATTTATCCAACCTTTTTGTGGGAGCAGGACCATTCCGGGATCTTTGAATTTAACCAGTTTTTGGTCTAGCTGTTCTATAAGAAGTTTTTTTTTATTTCTTATTAAATATTATACTTATATATATAAATATAAGAATACTTATTAGTCTTCTTTTTTGTATAACAGAATACGTATTAATATGTGATATAATGCTAAGATTGGGTTTGTTGCTAAATTAAAGCGAACAACTGTATAGCATCAATGATGTTATCCCACTTATGTAAACTAAGATAAATTATCTTACTGAACCTAAAGATAATTCGTGTATCTAAGTTAGTTTGTACATCATGCTTTATGGTAATCCTGGTACAGCACCACAGTTTTTACTTTTGTTGGTGGTTGGTACAAGGCACGTGCGTGACGCTTGCTCCAGCGGGGTGGCAAAGTCCTGGTAAAACCATATTAGGCATGCAGACTTTGAAATGATACTACAATATAAAAACAAAACCCTTTTTTGTCTCTATTAAAAACGGAATCCTGTCCAAAAAAATAGCACGAATTATTATTTATTTCGATCATATTAGCCATTTAGGAAATGGCTTAAATTAATAGTAATTTTAGAGGAGTTTAGCACATAATGACCAAAATAAGAAAAATGAAAATAAAATTTCTCAATCAAACTGGTAGTACTATATTCATTTTTTTGATACTGTTGACTGGCATGTTTTCCTGTCAGGATAAGAGGACTGATAAGTCCTCTAAAACAGAATCCATATGTTCAGGTGATTTTCATCCCGATGACCCGTGACCGGATTTTATCGTCCTTACAGGAAGGATATGGGGATATCGCCGCAGCAAACCTTGTGATTACAGATAATCGAAAAGATTTGATTGATTTTTCCGCACCTCTTCTCAGTAACTGGAACGAACTTGTTGTTTCGGGCCCTGAAGTGCCGCCCCTGTCAAGCCTGGAAGACTTGTTGGGAGATACAGTACATGTGCGTCGTTCAAGCAGTTATTTCGAACATTTGGAAATGCTGAATGATTCGCTTCGTACCACAGGAAAGCCGATAATCCACATAGAGCCCGTAGACGAGTTTCTGGAAGACGATGATATTTTAGAGATGGTCAATGCCGGGTTGATTCCGTTGACTATTGTGAATGAGTTCACCGTGAAATTATGGGAACCCGTTCTTAAGGATATCCGCGTACACCCAAATCTTATGTTAAAAACCGACGGAGAAGTGGCCTGGGCCATGCGCAAAAACAGTCCAAAACTGAAAGCAGTCGTGGATGTCTTTGTGCAGGAAAACAAACAAGGCACTCTTATGGGAAATCTCTTGTTGAAACGATACCTTAACAATTTAAGTTATGCCCAAAAAGCCAGTTCCCCGGAAACCCTTAACCGATTTATCATGGTCCGGGATCTGTTTGTCAAATACGGCAAGCAATACGATATTGATTGGTTGCTGTTGGCGGCTCAGGGATACCAGGAATCTCAGCTCGATAACAGCAAGCAGAGTTCAGCAGGAGCGGTTGGGATAATGCAGATAAAACCCAGTACGGCTGCTGACCCTAATGTAGGGATTGACAATGTCTATGATATGGAGAACAACATTCATGCAGGTACCAAATACCTTGCCTTTATACGCGAGAGGTACTTTACAGACCCGAAAATCGACCCCTTGAATGCCATTTTGTTTAGCATGGCTGCTTACAACATGGGTCCGGCACGGATTAACCGGATTCGTGGGAAAGCCGATGGGCAGGGAGTGAATCCCAATATTTGGTTTGGGGAGGTGGAACTGCTGGTAGCGCGGGAGGTAGGCCAAGAGCCCGTGCAGTATGTCAGCAACATCTACA
>JAHEBI010000488.1 GCA_024642325.1 Eudoraea sp.
ACCCCGTAAATTATTCCAAAATTCACAGTTTTCGCATTATTTCTTTGATCTCTGGTAACTTCGTCAAGGGGGACATTAAAAACTTTTGAAGCGGTTGAAGCGTGAATGTCTTCACCATTTTTAAAGGCTTCAATCATGGTCGTTTCTTCGCTTAAAGATGCAATTATTCTAAGCTCTATCTGGGAATAATCCGCTGCTAAAAGCACATAGTTTTCATCTCTGGGAATAAAAGCCCGACGTACCTGCCTGCCTCGTTCTGTGCGTATTGGTATGTTTTGAAGGTTGGGATTATTACTGCTTAGCCTTCCTGTGGCAGCTACAGTTTGCATGTAATCTGTATGCACTCTGCCCGTGCTCTCTTCAACCTGTTCAGGCAAAGCATCCACATAAGTGCTCTTTAATTTGGCAAGGCCCCTGTAATTCAATACATCCCTGATTATTTGGTGCTCTTTCGCAAGATATGAAAGCACATCTTCCGAAGTGGAATACTGCCCGGTTTTTGTTTTTTTAGGCTTGTCCACAAGTTTTAGTTTATTAAACAAAATATCACCTAACTGCTTTGGAGATGCAATATTAAATTCTTCACCAGCCTCCTGGTAGATCTTGACTTCCAGGTTTTTCAAATCATTTTCTAAATCTTCTGAGAGCGAATGAAGAAATTCTTTATCCAGGTTTATTCCCTCTAATTCCATATCAGCCAGAACATTTACCAAAGGAATCTCAATATCCCTGAAAAGCTCTTTTGTCCTGGCATCTTTAAGTTCCTTGTCGAACTGTTTTGCTAACTGAAATGTTATATCGGCATCCTCCACTGCGTATTCCGTTTGTCTTTCAAGACTAATCTCGCGCATGCTCAATTGGTTTTTACCTTTTTTTCCTATGAGCTCTGTTATAGATATTGGGGTATAGTTCAGATAAGTTTCTGACAACACATCCATATTATGTCGCATATCAGGATTTATGAGGTAATGTGCCAGCATGGTATCAAATAAACTTCCTTTTACAGAAACCTTGTATTTGTGCAGCACTTTTATATCATATTTTAAATTCTGACCAATCTTCTCAATGTTTTCAGCTTCGAAAAAAGGTCGGAGTTGTTCAATTATTTCCTGGGCATTTTCCCGTTCTTCCGGAAAAGGAACATAAAAACCTTTACCGGCTTCCCATGAGAAAGCAATTCCGACCAGCTCGGCAATGAGGGGATTAATAGAAGTTGTTTCCGTATCAAAACAAACCATGGGTTGCTTCATTAAATTTTTCAGGAATAATTGCATTGCCATCCCTGATGAGACGCTTTGATAAACATGAGGTACATCCTTAATGGTTTTTCTGCTGGAAAATTCTTTTAGGGTAGCTGGCGAATCCCCGTCAGTTCCAAACAGAGAAAACTGACCGCTCCCTGCGGCTTGTGTCTTATTTTTTTGAATAGGTTCTTCAATTGTGGTTTTTTGATCTGCAACAACAGTTTCCTCTGAGAAAATCCTTAAAAATTGATCTTTAAGTCTCCTGAATTCCAGTTCCTCAAATATTTTCTGTACTTCTTCACTATCAGGTTCAGAAAGTTCGTAGTCCCTGGCGTCAAAGGTAACGTCACAGGTCACACAAATAGTTGCTAATTTTCTGGAGAGACGGCCCAACTCGGCATTTTCTTCTACTTTCTCTTTCATTTTCCCCTGCAGTTTATCGGTATTCGCAAGCAGGCCTTCAAGCGTTCCAAATTCGGCAATAAATTTTTTGGCGGTTTTATCACCAACCCCCGGAAGTCCCGGAATATTATCACTGGCATCGCCCATCATCCCCAAATAGTCAATTACCTGTTCGGGATGTTCCACTCCAAATCGATTTTGTATTTCTGGGATACCCCAAATTTCAATTCCATTACCCATACGGGAAGGGCGGTACATAAAAATATTTTCTGATACCAATTGTCCGAAATCCTTGTCGGGGGTTACCATATATACCTTGTAACCTTCTTTCTCGGCCTGTTTGGCTAGTGTGCCAATAATGTCATCGGCTTCCAATCCGGATACTTCTACACAGGGAATATGCATGGCTTTAAGAATATCCTGAATTATAGGTATTGCTA
>JAHEBI010000107.1 GCA_024642325.1 Eudoraea sp.
CATTTTTTTTGATTGTAATAATCATCATCTTTTCATATTTTTGCTGTAAATCATTCCCTAATGAACTTAAAATTGCAAACCAGTGATGATATTTCCTTTGAAGATTTTAGGGCACAAATTATTAAAGATTACGAAATTGCCGTCACAAGCCGTGAGTGCAGCCTATTGGGCCGAAGGGAGGTTTTAACAGGTAAGGCCAAATTTGGAATATTTGGAGATGGGAAAGAATTGCCTCAATTGGCAATGGCAAGATCTTTTAAAAATGGTGATTTTAGGAGTGGTTATTATAGAGACCAAACTTTTATGATGGCCTTGGGACAACTGAGCCCTAAAGATTTTTTTCATGGTCTGTATGCTACTACAGATATAGAGAAAGAACCTATGAGTGCCGGCAGACAAATGGGTGGGCATTTTGGATCTCACAGTCTTAATCCCGATGGTTCATGGAAAGACCTCACCAGCCAAAAAAATAGTAGTCCGGATATTTCACCGACCGCAGGTCAGATGCCACGACTTCTCGGTTTGGCGCAAGCATCAAAAGTTTATCGAAATATCAAAGAAATAAATTCTGAAAAATTTTCCAATAACGGTAATGAAGTTGCATGGGGTACTATTGGTAATGCCAGTACATCCGAAGGTCATTTTTTTGAAACTTTTAACGCTGCAGGTGTTTTGCAGGTTCCTATGGTCATTAGCGTTTGGGATGATCAATATGGAATTTCGGTACCGGCAAAATTTCAAACTACCAAAGAAGATATCTCAGAAATTCTTAAAGGTTTCCAAAGAGATGAAAACAATAAAGGTTATGAAATCTTAAAAGTAAAAGGATGGGATTATACAGCCCTAATTCATGCTTATGAGAATGCTTCTGAATTGGCAAGAGAAGAACACATTCCAGTATTAATCCACGTTACGGAACTAACTCAGCCACAAGGGCATTCTACTTCAGGTTCACAGGAAAGATATAAAAGTGAGAAGCGATTGCTGTGGGAAAAAGAAAATGATTGTAATAAACGATTCAGGGAATGGATACTCGCAAATAAAATTACAGATAATGAATCATTGTCGGCTATTGAATTAACTATTAAAAAAGAAGTTAGAACTGCAAAAAAAGAAGCCTGGATAGAATTTTTGGCTCCCCATAAGAAATCAAAAAAAACCCTGGTAGATTTATTGGACAAGCTGGCAGTAAACACTCCTAACCGGGCATTTATCACTAAAATCAAGAATGACCTTATTGCCGTTGAAGAACCACTAAAAAAAGATTTGGCAATAAATTCAAGAAAGGCACTTCGCCATGTAATAGGTGAAAATTCAAAGGAAAAAGAGGCCTTGTTAAAATGGATTGAGAATTACCTTGAAGATTCGCAATCAAAATTCAGCTCTCACCTTTATAGCGAATTACCCAACAAGGCGATAAGCATAAATGAAATAAGGCCTGCATACAGCCCTACCCCGGAAAAAGTAGATGGCCGGGTTATTCTCAGGGATAATTTTGATAAACTTTTAGAAAAATATCCCCATTCGCTCATTTTTGGCGAAGATAGTGGTGCCATTGGTGACGTAAATCAGGGGTTGGAAGGTCTCCAGAAGAAATATGGCAAAATGCGTGTGGCGGATACCGGGATCAGGGAGACAACTATAATCGGACAAGGTATTGGATTAGCACTTAGAGGCCTCAGACCTATCGCTGAAATACAATATCTGGATTATATATTATATGGGCTACAGACGCTAAGTGATGACCTGGCAACATTACTTTACCGGACTGTTGGCAAACAAAAGGCACCATTAATAATTCGTACAAGAGGACATCGCTTGGAAGGTATTTGGCATTCCGGTTCCCAAATGGGTGGTATTATTCACTTTCTTAGAGGCATGTATATTCTGGCGCCAAGGAATATGACTAAGGCAGCTGGTTTTTACAATACTTTGATGAAAAGTGATGAACCGGCATTAATTATTGAAAGTTTAAACGGTTATAGGCTTAAGGAAGATAAACCAACTAATCTGGGTGAGCTTTGTACGCCAATAGGAATAGTTGAAATTGTAAAAAAAGGTACAGATATTACGCTTTTGTCTTACGGCTCTACTTTGCGCATAGTTCAAAATACGGCCAGGGAGTTAGCAGAAGTAGGAATTGATGCAGAAATAATTGATGCACAGTCATTACTGCCATTTGACCTTACTAATACTGTTCTGAGCAGTGTCAAAAAAACCAATAGACTCTTAGTTATTGATGAAGATGTCCCCGGTGGTTGTGCAGCCTATCTCATGCAGGATATCATAGAACGGCAGGGAGCTTATAAATACCTGGATAGCTCGCCTCAGACCCTTACTGCTAAGTCTCACAGGCCGGCATATGCTTCAGATGGAGACTATTTTTCGAAGCCTAATGCGGAAGACATTTTCGAAAAAGTATACGAGATCATGCATGAAGCGAACCCTATTGAATATCCAAAGCTTCGTTAATAAAAGACGAAAACTTAGATCAATAACAACATAAATGCATTTGTAATAACTGCTTATTTTCTTCTTGTTCAAACTAAATACACCTCTTTCATTAACTAAATTTGACACTGCTCTTCCGGTTAATTCGATAAGCCAAATTCTGATTTTTTTACTAAAATGTTTGCAAAAAAGCTTACTTTAGAGTTTCCAATCTTAAAATGAATGACTAAAAAACTAAAAGTTGACATCGGTCTGGCAATGCTTCGCATTGTTTCTTCTGCTTTTTTATTGTCTCACGGTATTCCGAAATTTCAAAAACTTTTAAATGGAGATTTTCAATTTGCAGATCCAATTGGCATAGGGTCTACTCCTTCCCTGTTTCTCGCTGCTATTGGAGAAGTAATTTGTCCTGTCCTTGTTATTGTTGGTTATAAAACCCGTTGGGCTTCCCTGCCAATTGTAATAGTAATGGCTGTGGCAGGTTTTATTGTTCACGGTCCTGATCCCTTTGGAAAGAAAGAAATGGCACTTTTATATTTAACCTGTTTTGTTGTTATAATTTTGCTGGGACCTGGGAGATACAGCATTGATAAAAAATAACCTTTCTAAATTATTTTAACCAGAAGCTCTTTTAGAAGATCTGCCTGTGATATATTGGTGGCTCCCACACCTTTTCCTTTTAAATCCATTTCCCTTAAATAACCTATAATACTGCTAACACGCTTCATGGGATAGTTCCGGGATGCTATTTGAAATTCTTCCACAAAATAAGGGTTGATACGCAAAGCAGAAGCTACATTCCTGGGAGTATGGTCAGATAGCCCATGATATTGAAGTAATTGTGTGAAAAAATTATGCAAAAGGCTAACCGTAACAACAAATGGGTTTTCCTTTGGGTTCTGGGCAAAATAATTAATAATCCTGTTAGCTTTTACAACATTTTTCTCCCCGATAGCTTTTTTTAATTCAAAATTATTGTAGTCCTTGCTTATCCCTATATGTTTTTCTATGAGATCCGGGTTGATCTCTGTGTTCTTTGGAAGAACCAATTGTAACTTATCCAATTCATTATTAATCCGGCTTAAATCTGTTCCAAGATATTCGACCAATAAAACTGAGGCTTTATGTGAAATGGCATATCCTTTTTGTTTTAAGGTAAGTCTAATCCAATCTGAAACCTGATTCTCATAAAGCTTTTTACTTTCAAAAACCACATTCTGGTTGCTCAGGAGTGTTTTATGCAATTTTTTGCGTTTGTCTAATTTTTTGTATTTATAACAAAAAACCAGTACAGTTGAAGTTTGTGGATTTTCTGCATAAGAACATAATTCTTCTATATTTCTCGATAAATGCTGTGCTTCCTTCACAATAATCACCTGTCTTTCTGACATCATCGGATATCTCTTTGCATTGGCCAATACATCTTCAAGGGATACTTCCTTACCATATAAAACCATTTGATTAAAGCCCTTCTCCTCCTCCGTAAGAATACTGTCTCCAATAAACTGAGCTATTTTATCAATATAATAGGGTTCATCTCCCATCAAAAAATATATAGGGCATATATTCCCGTTTCGGATGTTATTTACAATCTGCTTTACTTCTTCCATCCAAAAAAAATTACCAAATTTGTCTTATGCTATCTCTCAACTTTCCCGGCTATCATTTCCGATTCAAAAGTAGCGAAAATAAGCAGCAGATATTTGATATCATACGCAAAAAATTTGTTAGCCTGCAACCTGAGGAATGGGTTCGGCAGCATGTTATTCACTTTTTAATCGAGGACAAGAAGTATCCAATATCTTTAATTAATGTTGAAAAAACCTTATCCGTAAACGGTCTGCGAAAAAGGTATGATGTAGTTGTCTTTAATACTGATGGGAGTATCCTCATACTTGTGGAATGCAAATCACCTAGTGTGTTAATCTCACAAGATGTTTTTGATCAGATTGCACGTTATAACCTTAAAATGCAGGCAGAATACCTGATGGTCACCAATGGAATAGATCATTTTTATTGCAATATGAATTATAAAGAAGAAAAATATTCTTTTTTAAGGCAAATTCCTGATTTTAGCCGTTAATTTGCAACCGTTTTGAAATTCGCAATCGTCATACTTAATTGGAATGGAGAAGCGCTCCTGGAACGCTATCTGCCACTGGTGGTACAATATTCTGAAATCGCGGATATTTATGTAGCTGACAATGCTTCTACCGATGGTTCCGTGGTTTTTGTAAAAGAAAACTTTCCCGAGGTAAATATCATACAAAATAGTTCAAATGGTGGATTTGCCAAGGGATATAATGATGCATTAAAGGAGGTTGAAGCAGACATTTTTTGCCTGTTGAATTCTGATGTTGAAGTTACACCCGACTGGCTTAGGTCAATTGAAGAAGCATTTATCAATCTACCCAATGCAGCTATAATACAACCTAAAATACGAGATCTCTTGCGCAGAGACTATTTTGAATATGCAGGAGCTGCCGGTGGCTTTTTAGATCAATTTGGCTATCCATTCTGCAGGGGGCGAATTTTTCAGTCTATAGAAAAAGATGAAGGACAGTATGATGATACTTCAGAAATTTTTTGGGCTACAGGAGCCTGTATGTTTATTAAAAGTGAAGTATTTGATGATCTGAACGGTTTTGATGAAGACTATTTTGCCCATCAGGAAGAAGTTGATCTGTGCTGGCGTGCTCAAAATAAAGGACTTAAGGTTTACTACGTTGGAGCTTCTCATGTTTATCATCTGGGCGGATCAACCCTAAGTAATATGAACCCGAAAAAGACCTTTTTGAATTTTAGGAATTCCCTTTATTCCATCACCAAAAACCTTCCAAGAAGGAAAGCATTTCTCATCATTTTTGTTCGGCTTCTCCTGGACGGTATTGCGGCAATTCGTTTTATTTTCCAACTTAAGCCTGATCATTGCTTTGCCATTCTCAAAGCCCATTTAAGCTATTACCGGAATTTTGTCAAAATGTATAAGAAGAGAGAAAAAAATAATTTTGTTACAAAGTATTATGTTACAAAATCCATAGTGTGGTCTTATTTCGTAGATCAAATAAGGAATTTTAACATTTTAGTAAAAGATTAACTAACTTTGATAAATATAGGTAAGCAAATGTTATAATTTTACCTGTGATTTTGGTGACAAACGATTTAAACAAACAATTAATTTTATATAAACAAATATTATGAAAAAAATTTTTTTAGGCTTTTTAGGAATGGCAGTTCTTTTGTCTTCTTGTGTATCTCAAAAGAAATATGCCGAGTTAGAAACTAAACAAAAAGAGACGCAGGACCTGCTGAATTCTGCGACAGTTAAATTGAATACCTGTCTTGAAGATAAGGCAACGGCAGATGCCAGGTTACAAACATTGCAAGATCAGAATTCATTTCTAAAGGCAAACAATCAGGAGTTAATAAACAATATGGGGAACCTGACCACCCTTACAACAAAAGGTGCAGAAAATCTGGAGAAATCTTTGGAAAGCCTACAGGAAAAGGACCTTACAATACGTAAGTTACAGAATGCTATAACAAGAAGAGATTCTGTAAACCTGGCACTGGTACAAAGCCTGAAAGGAGTTTTAGGCAACCTTGATGACGAGGATATTGAAATTAGCGTAGAAAAAGGAGTTGTTTTTGTATCAATTTCAGATAAACTGTTATTTAGCAGCGGTAGCTACAATATTACAGCAAGAGCTAAGGAAGTACTAGGAAAAGTTGCACAGGTAGTTAATAACAAACCTGATTTTGAGTTTATGGTAGAAGGACATACTGATGATGTTCCTTATATGAAAGGTGTTTTACTTGACAACTGGGATTTAAGTGTAAAAAGAGCCACTGCTGTTGTACGTATTTTACAAAATGATTACAAGGTGGATCCAAAAAGAATGACCGCAGCCGGTAGAGCAGAATATATTCCTGTTTCTCAAACTGATAAATCTAAAAACAGAAGAACAAGAATTGTGGTTCTTCCTAAAATTGATCAGTTCTACAGCATGATTGAAGAAGGAATGAAAGATCCTGCCATAAATAACTAATTATTCAATAATTTTTTAAAAACCCGCGGTTAGTAACTGCGGGTTTTTTTTTATATAATGTCCGGATCTCCTTTGCCTAATCTCAGTACTTCGGGTGAATCGCCAGAAAGATCAATAACTGTGGATGCTAAATTGCCTCCGTATCCTCCGTCAATAACTACATCTACCAAATTATGCCACTTCTCGAAGATTAATTCAGGATCTGTGGTATATTCAAGAAGTTCATCTTCATCACGAATGGAGGTAGATATAATTGGGTTTCCTAACCCCTCCACCAAGGCCCTTGCAATATTGTTATCAGGAACTCGGATTCCCACTGTCTTCCTCTTCTTAAAATCCTTAGGTAGTTTACTGCTGCCGGGTAACACAAAAGTATAAGGCCCTGGCAGGGCACGCTTAAGTATTTTGAAAGTAGGTGTATCTAATTGCCTGACATAATCTGAAAGATTACTGAGGTTTGCACAGACAAATGACCAATTAGCCTTCTCAAGTTTCACGCCTTTTATACGCGCAATTTTTTCCATAGCCCTGGTGTTTGTAATATCACATCCAAGACCATAAACTGTATCTGTTGGATATATGATCAAACCCCCTTTTTTCAATATGGATACAACCCTGTTTATTTCTTTGGAATTAGGGTTTTGCTCATATATCTTAATGAATTCAGCCATATACTTTATAGAATTTAGTAGTAACCAATTATGATCAGGCGCAATTTGAGAATCTACTAGAATCAGTATTATTATAGAACCTGTTTTAGTTCTTACTGTCCCTTCATCTATTCCTGTAATAGGTCCATCTCATAAGCATTGAATTCTATTTTACCTGATAAACCCGTACATAATCCACTTCCATGACGGCAGGGAAAACAGCATCATCCACCCCTTCTAAACCACCCCAGTCACCACCGACAGCTATATTCATTAAAAAGTAAAATGTACCTGAAAAAGGCCAGTTTTCTGCATTGGATATAGCCGGACGAATAAAAACAAGCTTAATATTGTCTATA
>JAHEBI010000489.1 GCA_024642325.1 Eudoraea sp.
AAATGAATGGCAAAACCAAGGTTGAAGTCAGGACTAATGGACCTCTGTTAGTGCATGGTGATTTAGACGTAACAGATAGTAGCGGTCATACCGAATCTAAAAATAGAATTACGGCTTTTTGCAGATGCGGTGCCTCGGCCAACAAACCTTACTGCGACGGAGAACACAATAAAATAGGTTTTAAGGGCTAATGAATGGCCCTGGGTGTCCGATTCTTTCAAAAATATTTGATGCGATAATTTATGAATTAAATTTTTGAGTTCCATGAATCCTATTTCCAATAAAACATTTATTATTCTCCTATTTATGGGTACAATGC
Organism: Eudoraea sp.; assembly: GCA_024642325.1. Lineage (GTDB taxonomy): Bacteria > Bacteroidota > Bacteroidia > Flavobacteriales > Flavobacteriaceae > Eudoraea. The sequence goes on from JAHEBI010000489.1 coordinate 320, forward strand.
AAAATTTCGCACAATCAACTCAAATCAGGTCTATGCTGGAGGTGTATTCCCTGGAAACCAGTGAGCGGAAATTAATTTATGAAGAAAAGGCCCACTTTGAAGCACCTAACTGGAGTCCTGACGGCGACTATTTAATCATAAATCAACATGGCCTTTTGTTTAAGATAAAAACCGACGGTAGTACAAAGGAGCAATTAGATACTGGTTCAGCTATTAAATGTAATAATGATCACGGAATATCTCCGGACGGCACCATGCTGGCTATCAGTAATAATGATCCAATAGAAGGTGTGCAGTCGGGTACTTCCAGAATCTATACATTACCTATCGAAGGAGGCATCCCTAAACTGGTAACAAAAGAATATCCGTCATACTGGCACGGATGGTCACCGGAGAGCGATGCTGTTGTGTATACTGCACGTCGCAATGATAACTATGACATCTATAGAATATCTATTCAGGGCGGAGAAGAAGAGCGTTTAACCAATGGCCCTGGATTGGATGACGGGCCGGAATATTCCCCGGATGGTAAATACATTTATTACAATTCAATGCAGTCCGGTAAAATGGAGATTTGGAGGATGCAACCTGATGGCAGCGAAAAAGAACAATTGACCAATGATGCTTATTCCAACTGGTTTCCTCACCCTTCCCCGGATGGCAGGCACTTCGTTTTTATTTCCTATCATGAAGATCAGGGAGACGGGCATCCTGCTTTAAAGGCAGTGTCTCTGCGACTCTATAATTTAAAAACTAAAGAAATTAAACCCCTTTGCATGTTTATAGGTGGACAGGGAACAATAAATGTCCCTTCCTGGTCACCGGATGGCAAGTATTTTGCCTTTGTTACCTATGACCATTTTTAAACTTCGCTTTAACAATAGCGCCAATACAAATTCTTAAAAATGCTTTTTTATGAGAAAACTTATACCTGGCTTCTTTTTATGCCTGTTTTTAAATTCATATGCTCAAAATTTTGATTTTCAATATGACCATTATTCCTTTGTAGTAACTGATCTCAAGAAGACCGGAGATTTCTACGCCAACATTTTAAAATTAAAAGAAATTCCCCATCCTTCTGAATCACAAGGGTTTAGATGGTTTAGTATTCATGGTAATTCTCAGCTTCACCTTATAGGCAAGGATTCCGTGATTCGTCAAAATAATAAAAGCGTCCATCTGTGCCTCGCTACTAATAACCTGGACGGCCTGATTAAGTACCTGGAAGAGAAAAATATCCCCTATTGGGACTGGCCCGGAAAAGAAAATGCCGTTACAAACCGTGCAGATGGAGTGCGTCAGATTTATGTCAAAGATCCTGAAGAGAACTGGGTTGAAATTAACACAGCAACTCACTAATAGCAATCAATGGAATACTTTAAGGATATCTGTTGTCGGAAAGTATTGCAAAACATCAAAACAATAATATGAGTACTCCTATTAAACGTATATTTCCATTAGGCTTTCCCTGGGAAACACAAGACCCATTCTTATTCTGTGTGTATCATTTGGATCACTACCCGAAGGGCAATAAAGCTATGGAACCAGCTGTATCTCTTGAAGGCCGCAACCTGGGGAATGATTTCACGGTTAAAGATGGCTGGAGAATGTATCACGGACATACCATTCCCGGGTTTCCCTATCATCCGCACAGGGGATTTGAGACGGTTACCATTGTAAATAAAGGATTTTGCGATCATTCAGATTCATTAGGAGCGGCCGGCAGGTTCGGGCAGGGTGATGTGCAGTGGATGACCGC
>JAHEBI010000108.1 GCA_024642325.1 Eudoraea sp.
GGATGTCCCTATAGTACTCGACAGTACGAATGCTATTTTAGTTGGTGGTTTTGCAAACCGAACGGACCTGTACTTAGACCCTTCTCTTCCTGAAATATCCAGGCTTTACGCAGTGGGTGCCAAAATAGGATTAAATCAGACCTACAACAAAAAATGGAGTGCTACCTACCTGCTTTTTCCTAAAATGGCCACTGATTTCTCCAGTGGTTTTAGACGCGGCTTTCAATTGGGTATTCTGGCTCTGTTCAGTCAGAAGAAAACAAACAAGCTTAAATATTCCTACGGCCTCTTCTACAACAGCGAAGAATTTGGCCCTCTCATTGTTCCCATTCTAGGGATTTACTATAAAAGTCCCAATGATAGATTAGAAGCTAATATCCTTCTTCCACTCTTAGCCGATCTTAATTATACCCTCGGGAGAAAAACTAATATAGGAGCCAATTTTGATGGCATCGGCACCTCCTATGCCATATCGAATCCCGGCTTTCCAAATACCTATGTAAATAAAAACACCAATGAACTTTATTTCTATTTTGAATACGAGTTAAGCCCTACTATTAACATACGTTTTAAAACAGGTTATACATTCTTTAGAAACTATAGAATCTATGATGAAAACGACCAGGTAGACCTTTCAATATCGTCTATTTACTTCGGGGATAATAGAACCATACTCAATACTGATTTTGAGGATGGATTTGTTTTTAAAGCCGTTCTTCGCTATCGTTTTAACCTGCCAAATTAGGTGTGTTTTTACTTTAGGACAGGAGCTCTTATCAACTTACTTACCGGTGTTTGACTTTTATCAGAAAAAGGATTTTATGACGTCAGGAAGATGCCCTGATCATGGAATCCTACATGCTGCTCAGATTAACAACCACTATTTTTTCAGCCCATATTTCTCCATATCCTCAAGTTTCCTTCTTATATTTATTTTAATACCGGTATCTTTTATAAAAACAATTTTGATTAACTTCAAAATTCCTTAAGATTCCATTGTTACCTTTCATTATAAATATTTGTAAAAGGACAATTACTGCTTTTTAACACCATACTAATACTTTGAAGGGATTGATCAGCCTTAAAAAATATATTATTTTGAAGAACAGCTGTTTTCTTTTTTCTATGGTATTTGTTCTATTCGCTCAAACAGCGCTAGCCCAGAACAAAACCGTTGAAACCGCCGGAGATGTGTTGCTCTATGCGATGCCGGCGGCAGCACTGGGCAGTACCATCATAATTGGTGACGGTAAAGGTACCTGGCAATTTGCAAAAGGTTTTATACTTAATCAGGCGGTTACTATCGGGCTGAAATACGCTATCAACAAACCTCGCCCCTATGATAATGGGGACAGGTCGTTTCCTTCCGGGCATACCTCGACTACTTTTCAAAGCGCGGCTTTTGTACAACGACGTTACGGTTGGAAATACGGGATTCCTGCTTACCTGCTTGCAGGTTTTACCGGGTATAGTCGTATTGACGCACAAATGCATGATGGCTGGGATGTGCTGGCAGGTGCTATAATTGGAATTGGAAGTAGTTACCTGTTTACCACCCCCTATGAAAAAGAGCATATGGAACTTACTTTCAATAGTTGGGATGGGAATTATCTTCTTGGATTTAATTACAAATTCTGATCATTAAAGAAACATTGATTATTAGTTATCACGGCTCGCCGTCTTCATTACCCGAACTTTTATGGATTTACTGATGGGAGTCCGGCTTCTATCTGCAAACTGATCATATGGTACCAATACGTTGGTCTCCGGAAAATAGGCCGCCAGATTACCTCTGGGAATCTTGTAAGGCAATACTTTAAAATTATAGGCTATCCTCGTTTTATGATCATAAATACTGCTCAGATTTACAACCTCCATCTTCTCCAAACTTTTTTGCACCATATCCTGAGGGTTCATCAACACAATCCTCCTTTCATTATATACCCCCCGGTATCTGTCGTCCATGCCATAAATAGTGGTGTTAAACTGGTCGTGAGACCGAATGGTCATCAGCATAAATTCATCCGCCTCCAGCCTATGTTCCGGTAATTTGTTAATTGTTATTCTGGCCTTCCCTCCGGGTAGTTTGCTAAAATTTCGTTCCCTCACATTATTTGGAAGGTAGTAACCCACCCCTGTAGCCCTTGATTCTGTCCCTTTAAAGCCCTTGGCTACTTTATCTATCATTTCCCTGATCCTGCTGTAATCGGCTCCCAGGGCTTTCCAATCTACCGCGTGCCCCCCCTTAAAATAGGCTTCTGCCAGGCCTGCTATTAGCTCTGGCTCGCTTTTTAGCTGTTCAGAGGGTGCTTTTAATACACCTTGAGATTTACGCACCCTGCCCATACTGTTTTCTACGGTAACAAAATGCTCAGCACCTCTGCCTTCTTTTTCAGACCGCCCGTAAGTGGGTAAAATCAAGGCTGTTTTTCCCGTAACCAGGTGGCTGCGATTTAATTTGGTGCTAACCTGAACCGTAAGTCGGCATTTTTGAAGGGCTTCGCCCGTAAAGTCGGTATCCGAGGCAGCCATTAAAAAATTACCCCCCAGAGCCATAAAAATGCTTGCCTTTCCCTCGTGCATAGCCTTCATGGATCCTACAACATCAAGGCCTTCCTTCGCTGGAGGCCTAAACCCCAAATGGGTTTCAATTCGTTTATTAAAGCCCTCATCTACATAATGCATAATCCCCACACTTCGATCGCCTTGTACGTTGCTGTGACCTCTAACCGGGCAGGTACCGCTAAAGGGTTTGCCAATGGCCCCTTTTAATAATAATAGGTTTACATATTCCCGTATCGTTTCCACTCCGTTCTTATGCTGTGTTAACCCCATAGCCCAACACACAATAATTTTCTCTTTATTCGCTAGCAAATTTACCGCAGTATCGACATCTTCCATAGATACCCCACAATGCTTTAAAAGTTCTTCCTCAGAATAGGCGTCCAGATGGGCTAATAAGGATTCAGCCCCTGTCGTATATTTATTTATAAAGTTATGATCAAAGACATTGCCCTTTGCCTTATCCAGTATTGCCAGTTTTTTCAGAATCAATTTTAGTAAGGAAATGTCCTGGTTTATATGAACAGCCAGATGCAGATCTGTAATCTGCTCGCCTGAGCCCATAAGTCCCTTTAAGCGCTTCGGGTTCTTAAAATTCACCAGGCCTGATTCTTCAAGAGGGTTTATAGTTATAATACTTCCTCCGTTTTCCTTGCATTTTTCAAGCGCCGAAAGCATCCTGGGATGATTGGTTCCCGGGTTTTGTCCGGCTACAATAATTACATCCGCCCCATATAGATCTTCAAGTTTTACAGACCCCTTCCCTATTCCCAAAGTTTCAGACAAGGCTACCCCGCTGGATTCATGACACATATTAGAGCAATCCGGCAGGTTATTGGTTCCAAAAGCCCTTGCAAAAAGCCCGTATAAAAAAGCCGCCTCGTTACTGGAGCGACCCGAGGTATAAAAAATAGCTTCATCGGGACTTTCTAATCTGTGTAATTCATCAGCAATAAGTTCGAATGCATCTTCCCAGGAAATTGGGACATAATGTATACTTCCTTCTTTTAATAAAAGGGGTTCAGTAATCCTTCCCAGGGCATTTAATTCAAAATCCGTTCTCAATGACAATTCCTCCACCGAGTATTTCTCAAAGAATTCAGCACCAATATTTGAAGTAGTAGCCTCATCCGCCAGTGCCTTCGCGCCATTTTCGCAATACTCCCCTATTCTGGAGGGTTTTTCAGGATCTGGCCAGGCACAACTTGGACAGTCAAATCCTTCTTTCTGATTCATATGCAATAAGGTAGTCATAGCCCGGAAAACTCCCATTTCCTTAAAGCTGTGTTTCATAGCCGCCACAATCCCTTCCCTGCCTGCAGCAAAAGGTTTTGGATCGGTTACTCTAAGCTTGGAAAATGAATTTGGTCCTCTAACGCAAATATTTCTTTTATAATTATTTTGTGTCATTCACTTAAAGTATTACTTTAGGTTTTATATAATCCTGAAAATTGATCTTGTCTTCGATATGTCCTTTGCTATAAAAGGCATCTACCGTTGCGTGAATATGTCTAAAAAACCATAAATTACCTTAGGTACAAGGCTTCTTCATCCTGCAATTGATATCCATCTAAATGTACAACATATTCGGAATTCTTATTCCAACTACTATTCTGTTCATATCAGGGAAGCTGATAAAAGTCATAGGGCTTCAGAGATGGAACACAGAATTTTGTAATCAAACCCATTATAATTATGTCCACTAAAAACATTTCACAAACCAGCCATGCTTCCAACGCGGTATATGGTTTAGGGCTAATTGGCGCCGCTGTGTATTATATTCAAATGGCCACCAGTTTCTGGGCAGGCGTTATAGGGTTTATCAAAGCCCTCCTCTGGCCTGCATTTATAGTGTATGAGGTTTTAAGATACCTGGAATTATAAATACTATTTTCGTATCTTATATAGCTAAAAAGCAAAGCTTTATGAAAAACCTTGTACGCGCTATTGTTGCAGCAATTGGCGCCAGGAAAATTGGAGGCGGCCGTTGTGGCTGTATTGGAACCGTGGTGGTATTCCTTATACTTTATTGGTTGTTAGGCTATGTCTTCAAGGTATTCTGAGTTAGAATTCCTTAAATAATCTTATAGTTATCTTCTACGCTTTAGAATACTTTCCATGGATTAATGTACTTTTGGCGGATGGTAAAAAAAGAGCAATCCCAATTGGAATTTGTGGCTCTAATGGCCGCACTTATGTCCATTGCAGCTTTGGCATTAGACGCTTTATTACCCGCCCTTGATATCATTGGAATTGCAGTGGGCGCAACTGATCCGGCTCACAACCAACTACTTATTACCCTTTTCTTTTTGGGCCTGGGAATTGGTCCGCTTTTTTTCGGTCCCGTATCAGACAGTTTAGGTCGTAAACCAGTAGTTTATATGGGGTTCGGATTATTCATTTTTGCCAGTCTCCTTTGCGTATATTCCCAAAGCCTGGAATTGATGATTACCGGCCGTATATTACAGGGCATTTCACTTTCTGCCCCGCGAACTATAAGTATTGCCATGATCCGCGACAAATACAACGGAGATTATATGGCAAGGGTAATGTCTTTTGTTACCGTAGTATTTATCCTTGTACCTATTATTGCCCCGGCAATGGGAAAATGGATACTTGATTTCTATGGCTGGGAGGCCATTTTCCATGTACAGGTGGTGTTTGGCATCCTGGTATCCATCTGGTTCTGGAAGAGGCAACCTGAAACACTTGTGCCCCGCAAAAGAACATCCTTTCGAGGTAGCGTATTTATCAATGGCTACCGGGAATTACTCAACTACAGACAGACCATAATTTTTACTGTTATCTGGGGTTTTATCACAGGTTCTTTTTTAGTATACCTAAGCACTTCACAACAGATTTTTCAGGAGCAATACGCTTTAAAAGAATCCTTCCCCTATATATTTGCCGCCCTGGCAATTACCATAGGAACTGCTACATTGCTGAATGGCACCCTGGTGTTGCGTTATGGAATGCTACGGCTGGTTACTGTTGCGATGGCCGCCTATGTATTAATCTCTTTGATTTATATTGTTTTGTTTGCCGGCACGGGAAATCCGCCTTTTGGGATCCTTCTCACTTTTTTTGCCTTACAGTTCTTTGCAATAGGCTTTCTTTTTGGAAACCTGCGTTCCCTGGCTATGGAACCTGTTGGACACATAGCAGGAATAGGAGCAGCTATCACTGGCTTTATAGCAACCATTATGGGAGTAGTTATTAGTTCCTATATCGGGCAGTTCGTGATAGACAGTGTCCTCCCCATGTTTATCGGATTTTTGGTATGTGGATTGATATCATTCGGTATTTTAGCCTATTACTTACTGGCAAAACGTGGTGTTCGGAGCCTTTTTTAATCTGGTTTAAAATAAACCCGAACAGCACAATCAGTCCAAGTTTATTAGTAAAATAGATATAGGATCACCCAGAGCCTGATTATTTCGTCTTTTTTGCAACAGTTCACCGTAAATAAAAAAACCCGCGGCAAAGAAATACACGCGGGTGGTTTTTTGTTTTAATTTTTCTAATTTTCAATCAATCCCTGACCTTCTATCCAAGGAGCTCCTGAGGCTTTTACCTCAGATTCAAGAGACGGTAATTGTGATTTTACAAACCCGCTAAGTTTAGCTTTGATAGCCTTTAACTCAGCCTGGGCAACCCCAAAGGCCGCTTTGTGATTTGCGGTTGGACCATAGGTGCTTGTGGAAAGGGCCATTCTTCCTATAGAACTCCCCGAATTGGGACTTGGAGCAGTTCTTTCGCCTATTTCGTTTTTAGCCGGATTACCATTCACTTTTGTATTCATTTCCAGAAGCATACTTTTGGCCTCAAACAACTTTTGTACCAGGTCTGCAGAAGGAGAAGTGGCATTTTGCAAAGCACGTTGCATGGCCCCAACTTTTAATTCACTTTCTTTCAATACAGTCTTTGTAGCCTTAAGATCCTGCCTAAAAGCCTGATAAGCAATTCTAAAAGACTCTATTTCTTCAAAGGATGCGCCTTTTAAGGCACCCTCGGCAAGAGGCATTACTTTAAAATTCTTTGTGCTGCCCAACTGAAGTAGCTGGCCATCAACCAGTTTAGACAAAGTAACCGAATAGTTTCCCGGAGTCACCATTATACTTCGATTGTAATCATTCTCCTCAGAAGCTGGCGGATTCAGGTCCTCCCCGCTTCTATCGGCAATATCCAATGCCCAGTTCACCCTGTTAAATCCTTTTTTATTGGTACCCTTCACCATTTTGACTACTTGTCCTTTGCTGTCTTTAACAGTTAGCAATATGACAGGTTGTTCCTGTAATTTTTCAGCTTCCAAAGCGTCCCATCCGGGAAAAGGTATAGAGGTTTTCCCCTTCTCCGACAATTGCCTGATAGATTTTAAGGAGGCAAGTGAATCTTTTAAATAATACGTGAAAATTGCTCCGAATGGAGGGTTCTTGGCCGCATATTGGTTACTTCCCTGTGCGTAACGGGCTTGTTTGGACACGTACCAGTAGGCCGGTTTCACATCAAACAGTGTTGCCTCATCATTCTTAACGGCAACATTAAATTCCCTTAAAGGTGTTATATCATCCAACACGTAAAAGCCTCTCCCAAAAGATGCCGCAACCAGGTCGTTTTCCCTTCTTTGAATAGTAATATCCCTAATGGCAATGGTAGGCAAGCCCCCTTTTAACTGGCTCCAGCTTGTTCCGCCATCAACCGTAAAATATACGCCATTTTCGGTGGCTGCAAAAAGCAGGTCCTTTTTAATATGATCCTGAACTAAACGCCATGTAAGCAATTGCTTTGGAAGGTTTCCGTTCATTAAGCTCCAGGTACGGCCCTTGTCGGTGCTTTTTAATAAGTAGGGCTTATAATCCCCATATTTATGGTTGTCCAGGGCTGCATAAACGATATTTGCATCAAACAGGTCTGCGCGAACATCATTTACAAATGG
>JAHEBI010000109.1 GCA_024642325.1 Eudoraea sp.
ACTTGGACAAACCACATCAGGGTTTCCACCGCTAAAAAAGAACAGTGTAATCGTGACATATAGTTGTGTGTTCTCCGGTAAACCTAGCGGAGGAGTGTAAGAAAGGGAACTTCCCACATTAGTGTTGTCAACTATATCCACACCTCCCGGAGTTGTGCCTATTGAAATGATGTAGCCCGGAACCCCCACTACGGCATTCCATGTAATGGTAGAATTTACGGGAACATCAGTGGATCCGTTGAGAGGAAATGTCAATACGGGAGAATTGCATACCTGTGCCCATGAATAAAATGACAGACACAGAAATATAAAAAAAATTATATTATTCTTAACTAAACCCATTTTCCAATTAATTCCGTACAATATAAAACATCCTGATTTTATCAGATAACTATCTTTTTAAGGTAAAATGGCCTTTAATTTCTCTTCCATCTTCCAATTTTAAATTAAACCAATAATCAGAGGCAGGAAGTATGCTGGAACCGGATGTGCCGTTCCAGCCCTGCTCTTCGGCCTTGATTTGTGCAACAAACTTTCCATAACGATCAAAAATGGCAATCGAAGCATCGGGTTGAAACGTGTCATTTATTCCGGTAATTTGCCAATAATCATTAATTCCATCCCCATTAGGGGTAAAAAATTTGGGATAACCCATTACAGATACCTCTTTTTCTATCTCCCCACAACCATTGGTGTCCCTTATGGTCAGGGTTAAAAAACCTGGTTCTAAATTTTTAAAAATATTCTCAGTTTGAAATGTAATTCCATCAAGAGAATATTCATAGAGCCCATCACCTGTTACTTCTACCTCCACGGAATTATTCGTTGAAAAATCTGTAATGTTAATATTCCTAATAATGGGTTTTCCCGAAGAAATAACGGTAAATTCTACGCTATTTTCACAAATTATTTCTTCCCCACTGATGTTATAAACAAAATTTGTTTCCAGGATATAATTACCAGCTTCCGTTATATCGACCACTTCATTTTCTGAGATAAGTTCTTCCCTGTTGTTTGTTTGTTTTGACCATCTGTAAGAACTAAAACCTTGCGGCCCATTGATAAAAAGTACGGTCCCTTCACATATGATATAATTCTCCTGCAATTTAAGTTTGGGAGATTCAGTGACTATCAATTCAATGGCTTGCACACCTGGACATTGTCCGGGATTTTCCAGTCGCCCGTAGACTGTTGATGTTTCGGCCACATAAAGTCCATTGAGTTCATTTTGTTCCAAACCCAAATCTTCCGGTGATTCATAAAATCTGATTTCTTCATTTGTATATTTTAGGCCAATAGCTTCCAGATCAAAGCTTCCTAATAGGAATTCGTCATTGGGAATTTCATCACAACTGTAAAAGGGGCCATATGGACTTGTCTCAACAGATACTGGGTTAATTGTGAGCTGAAGTTCTCCAAAATAGGTACACCCCAGAATATTTACTGCTTTGTAATACAACAATTGGTTAAATGGGGAAGTATTTTGAAATTCAATGGTATTAGGAATTTTTATATCATTATCCCTGTTGGAAATACTTTCATAGAAATAATAGAAAATATCAGGGTCGCTATTAATTTCTTCTAAATTAATAGCCGCTATACCGTCTGTAGAATTAGTAAAATCGAGGTCACATTGAGTTAAAGTGAGTAGTGGTGCAGGAACAGGAAGTATTTTTATAAGAGCTTCACCAATAACAGGGCAATCAGTAGGATTGGGCAGTGTTATATCCACACTGTAACGACCTGAATCATCGTCGTCTGCATTTAAAATTTCAAGATAATAATTTGTAGGGACTACAATGGGTATTCCATTTTTTAACCAGGAATATGTTGCCCCCGGGATTTCTTCCGCTTCGAGCCTAAAGGATTCCCCTGCACATTTTGTAAGTGTACTGCTCCTGGTTCCATCATTATTGAGAACTAATTGTGTTTTTCCAAAAAACGACTGTATAAACGGGGGTAAACCCTGTGTGGCATTACCTTCTAAAAGTACAGCATTGTGCTCATAATCAGCGGCAACCCCTTTTTCATCTGGCTTATTTATTACCCCTAAATAAGGCGTACCCTGAAAATAATTCTCGGCAATAGTGCGGTATATTTTTCCATTATTGCCTAATTGCAAGGCCCCGCGAAAGATTGCTCTTGTATCTAATATTACCTCTGAACCAGAAATGTCGGGGGCGGAGAGGTCATACTGCAGGAGGTGGGATAAATGCCCGGAAATTTCCAAAGTATTATTTGAAGAATGAACATAGAGATAATTGCTGTTTGGAGAAAATTCTACACCGTAGGCAAATTGATCTGATGTGCTTATCGTAATTCTTTGCTGATTTGAAAGTATTCCTGTTGCTGCGTCAAAATCATAAATATAAAGTCCGGTTCTTACATTGGCGCTGGCCGCTTTAGTGCCATCTGCCGACAGTTTTAAATAACCTCTGGGATCATTTATAAATAAATCATTAAAAGTACTGGTAACGGGGGTGTTAACTACTCCTGTGGCATTAATTTCGTATGCGTAATACGTGTTTAGATTATCTGATTGCCCGTCTGCAGAGGCCAGTGTTAATACCCATACTGAATTATCTGTGCAATCTTTAAGTACTGCGGATATTTTTTCAGAACAGTCTTTTAGTAAATTAACATTTTTCTGAATTACAGCACCGTTGCCATTGTTCTGTGAAATATCTACAACGGAATAATTTAACCCAAAATCGGGATCTATTTCTGAAATAGTCGTATCAACAGTAAAAATATAGTATTGATTTGGATCTTGCGGACTGGGGATGATCAGGGCAGACTGGGTACTGGAAGAATCGCCATACAGTCCCCTGCCATTTTGCATTATTTCATTGGTTTGGTCGTACACGGTAATTCCATCGGTATAGAAAAGCAGATTGCCAAAAGAATCGGAAATTGCAGCACAACCTTCAAAAGTATTGAGTTTACCTGTTTTAAGTGCTGTAACGCTACCATCATTATTAAACCTTAACCCGGCTTCCTTTCCAAAATACCAATTGGATGCTTCGCCCTGGCCTGAGACGAAAACGGGGCAAAGAATCAGAAAGAGCAATAATGTCCCGATCTTTTTCATAGTGTTCTTCCAAACACCACAAGATACTATAAATCTCTCTTTTTTAGTAAAGTATAGGATAAATAGATAAAAATGGCGGTCCAACCAACGACTATAAGGATCTCATAGAATTGGACGTGGTAATTCAGTGAGAATTCTTCACCTATCTGATCGGCAACCGTTTGAACTGCACTCAATCTGGTGAAAGGTTCTTTAATAAGGTTCCACATAGAATTTAAAGGGAAAAAGCCCATTATTGTATCGGTAGTTTCTCCATCAAACAACTGCCATCTGATCATGCCTCTTACAAATCCTTCGAAAACCTGCCAAAGAATTAGAAAACCCAGTGCAAATGCGGAACGTTTTACCAGTATTCCCAGAAATAAACAGAATGAAAAGAATCCAACGAGTTTTACGAAAAATGCCAGCAGGAATTCCATGTCTGAAAATATGATGGATAATTCATTATAATCAGAATAGATGAGTCCAAGAATCATTGAAACCGCAAAAACAAATACCGTGGAAATAAGGGCAAATGAAATGACCGTCAGGAATTTAGAAAGAATAAATTCTTTTTTTGAAAGGCCATCAATAAGGTTTTGTTTTATTGTTTTGTTACTGTATTCATTAGCCATCATAGAAACGATAACTATGGCCAGGAAAAGCTTAAAAAAGGCAGTTATAAATGTATTGAAATGCCAGATATAGGGAAAATTAAATATACCCTGTTCTGCCAAATGAAATTTCACAGGTCCTATATCAAATTTTATGGCTGCTACCAATGCGATTGAAGTAAGAAGGACAAAATAGGATATGATAAGCGCCCTGCTAGCCTTATTGTTCCAAAGCTTTATAAATTCTATCTGCAATAACCTTTTCATTCTTTATTCATTTGGAGATTTAAATCGATTGATTTTCAGTTAGTGTAAGGAATTGTTCCTCCAGGCTTTCTCTTCGTTTAACCAAATGCGAGAGGACAATACCGTGTTTAAACAGGTCGTTGTTTAATTCACCGGCATTCATTTCCTTATTAAGAAATGCCGTAATTAGTCCGTTCTCCGTTTTGATTTCACCAAAATTTGGATGATTCTCCAGGAATTTTATCAATACCTCGTTATGGTCAGTTTTCAATTCAAAAAAGCCAAAACTCGCTAACATGCCGTCAACGGTACCGGAATATAGTTTTTCACCTTTTCTGAGAATGACTACATGACTGCATACTTTTTCAACCTCATCCAATAAATGGGATGCTAAAAGAATAGTTGTGCCTTGTGAAGCAATTTTTTTAATGATTTCACGAATCTGATGAATTCCCTGAGGATCCAAACCATTAGTAGGTTCATCTAAAATTAGAATTTCGGGATTATTTAAAAGGGCAGATGCAATGGCAAGGCGCTGTTTCATCCCAAGGGAATACGTCCTGAACTTACTGTCCTTCCTTTCCCATAATCCTACAAGTTTCAATTTGTCTTCTATTCTTTGTTCGGAAACCTCTTTAATTTTACACACCAATTTCAAATTCTGAAGGGCCGTCATGTAGGGGTAGAAGTTGGGCCGCTCTATTATTGCGCCTACCTTTTTTAAAGCCTCGTGGGTTGAGGTGTTTCCGTCAAACCAGGAAAAACTCCCGCTTGTGGCGTTGACTACATTGAGAACAATCCCAAGGGTAGTGGATTTCCCACTGCCGTTGGGTCCCAATATGCCGTAAACGTTTCCTTTTTCTATTGAAAAAGACAAATTTTTAACTGCTGTAAGGTATCCGAATTTCTTTGTAAGATTGGTTACCGTTAGAATCGTTTCCAATTTAGGTGGAGTTTTTAGGTTGTATCTAGTATACTTGACGAAGAAATCGTTATTTTGTTACAGAAGCTATAAAATTAAAATTAAATATATGTCCGGAGAGCGATTAATGTCGAAGAAAAAACCCGCCTATCCAGTGAGCCCAAAATTGGATGCTTATTTGGACCAGTATAACCGAAAAATTGAAATACCAATTTTTTATGAGGACCTGTTGCGTTTTGCGGGTTCGGTTGTGGTATATGATAATGACGGGGAAGATACGTTATGGGTTAGGGTTTATTACTCTGATTCCGAAAGACTTGAGATTGACCATAGCCTTAAACAAGTATATTCTATATTACATTCTGATGGTAGTGACAGGATCTTCCAATATTTGAATATTGATGCGGTGGATTATTGCACTTTCGGGAATTCAAAGCCTTTCCGAATTAAGATCAGGAATATTCTCAATGATAACTTTTTGTATTTCTATGTCAAAAAAACAGATGCTTCCCGGATTTATGGTTTGGAATTGGAGCATATGTTATCCCCATATAATCTAAACTTTTTAGTACACCAGGATACCCTTATTGAGGAACATATTGCCGGCATTCCAGGGGATGTATTTATTAAAGATATGCTGCCAAATTGCACGGAATCTGAAAAAGCGCAACTGGCTAAAGAATTCGTAAAATTTAATGAACGATGCATGATCAGGCTTTTGGGGGATATGCGATCTTATAATTATGTGATTGTTCCCATGCACGACTTTGATCATGTGGTTTATAAGATAAGGGCCATTGATTTTGACCAACAGAGCTTTGAAGGTAAACTAAAGGTTTACCGCCCCCAGTTTTTTAAGGAGAACTATATTATGGTGCAAATGGTTCAGAACAAACTGCAAAAGGGCTCTGTAGATCAATATAAAATTGAAGAACGCTCCATAGTGGCCAAGAGAATTATCAGTTCCGGTGATCGAATTAACAGATTGGTAAATATTTGTAAATCCGATAACATATCACTTCCGGAAAACATTGAATCATTAAAAAAGCAGATTTATGATCTTACATTAGACGTTAATTTTAAGAAATGCAAAACTATGGGACAATTATTGGATCTTGCACTTGATTTTGTAAAGCGCAATTACCAGGATGTGAGTATGAAGCAAATAATTGAGAAGAAAATCAAAATACCATAAAGATTATGTTTTCTGTTCCTTATTAAAATATACCAGGTAGTAGTACATTTGCCGTTCCTCATCCCATCCTTTTTCTACGTATTTTTCTGCTGATTCAGGATTAATAAAATCCAATTTGATCTGAATATTGGTATCCAGTTGAATAATATTTTTCATTTTTTTGCGCGAATCAGATACGGCTTTATTTGCAATATCAAAACTGGAAATATCTTCTATACTGTATTTTGGACCTTTCTCAGTTTTATAGTGTTTAAATTCAGGAATCAGATCCGGATTCTCCATTACTTCATTCAGAAAGTCATTTTCTTCAAAAGCATCATTTTTTGCAAAATGGTTTACGGCCCTATTCATGAACATTACTTCCTGTTTTTTGTCTTCGGCAGGCAGTACTACATCTTTTGCAAAATTCTGACAAAATTTCAGGTAGTTTTTGGTGTAAAAATTATTATCTGCCAAAGCATCTACCCCAAGAAAATGTTCCAGCCAATATTTGGTATCGTACCGATTGCTATCTACAGATAATATTTTATAACCGCCTGATTTATTGGTATTAAATATCAGGCAGCCTTTATCAAGTTTATTCAGATTGATTCCTTGTTGAACAAGTAAATCCATATTGGTTCCATTTTCTGAGAATTGTAGAAAATCTTGTTTTATTTCGCTTTTAAAAATCCCGATCGCATCCGTTTTTTCGTTGTCCAGAAGTATGTCGGTCAGATGTGTGATATATACTTCACCACTTTTAATATGCGGATGGTTGGACTGATCATACAAATGCCTGGTCAGTTTTAGAGATATCTCGTGAGCTAGTTCGGGTTTCTCAAAAATTTCAGAGACAAGCACATTAACCTCGTTGAATTCAGTATCAATCTCATGTGAAAAATGATAATAATTTTCTTCTTTGTCACGAAACGGTTTTAAAAAGTATTCCTTTAATAATCCATTAGTTTCATCATCCGGGATAAAAGGTTCTTTGGAGAGAAACAAAGGTTCGGCTTTACTTTTATTACCAACACGGTGAAGTGATACACTTTCAATTTGGGTAGCATAAAGATTGATCATAATAGTTATTGGGGTTTGTCTTTTGTTTAATTAAGTACTTAAGTAGGGGTAGTAAATAAAACCGTGGAACTGAAAAATCTGCTTTAAATAAATTTTAAATCCATAACAGCGATTTCAATTCCAATTTTCATCAAAATCCATATCGTCATAGTTTTCAAGAGGTTCATCAAAATCAAATGAGGGCTCTGATTCAAATTTCTTTTCCGGAGGAGAGTCTGGCAATTCACCGAAACTAAACAGAATATTAGGATAGGGCCTGCCATCTTCTTTTTCTACAACGTCGGCTAATTCAACAAAAAATGTCCACATATTTAAAAAATCATATACATAAATTAGCCGGGGAGTTTTTTCAGTTAGTATGTCT
>JAHEBI010000110.1 GCA_024642325.1 Eudoraea sp.
CGTTTTCAAATTCATTTACGACAAAGGGTATACCGGTATTTTGGGTATGGAACATGGAAATTCCAAACCAGAAAAGGAAGGGGAATTAGCCGTACTAAATGCATATAAAACGGTTGACGCTTTTATTTAAACTTCCTTTCTTCTACTGTTGTTTCCACCATATACAGTTTTTTATTATGCTCAGCGAAACATCAATGAATAATTTTTACTAATTTGGTGTTAAGTTGATGATTTTAACATTTTTTATGCTTTTATTTTACAATTTAGTAATCTAAACATGGTTTTGATGCGTATATAAAATTGTTAGTTATTTTATATTTTCCTGTTTATGGACAATTATTATATCCTTTTATTGATTTACACAGCATTAATTTTTATCTCGTATAATGTTGTAAGACCTATTTTTAAAAAATAGTTATAAAGCTTTCTTTAATTATAATTAAATTAGCTTTAAAGGTCCACTGACCCCAAAATTTAAATACATATTTTTTCTTGCAATTGCGAATCTTCGCGTATTTTATTGATCACTATTCTGCTTAGTTTTACCACCGAATCCATAAATGATTTTATATACTTTGTTCTGGAAGTAAAGCCTTTCAGGACCAACTCTGCCTGTTCAGGATCAGATAAACTTATAGCCCGGATAAATTCGGTGAATCTACAGACAGGACATAAAAAAACACCTGCTGATAGGTCTTTAAGTTGGGGTAGACCTACCCGAGGTGTCTTTTAATCAATAAACACTATTTACACTATAACTGAAACGGTATAGTATACTCAGCCAAAAGCATTTCAGTATAGGTTACGTTCATGAACCGCACATCAGACAGTCATCATCTGCCTGCCCTTCTTTGGCACGTGCGATCAATTCTTTCATTTCAGCCTGCGACAATGGCTCTATATCCATTTCCTGTTGCTTTACAGATGCTGTTTCTACCGGTAAAGCCGTCGCAGCCTCAGGAGTTGCGGCAGCAACCTCTGCCTCCGCAGCTATACTAACAGGAACCTCCTTTTTCTTAGTGTTATCAAGGGTAAACTTTATAGCGTCCACCGCAGCCTTGGTCCGGAGGTAATACATCCCTGTCTTAAGCCCGCTCTTCCAGGCATAAAAATGCATAGAAGTCAATTTTCCATAATTAGCATTCTCCATAAAAAGATTCAGAGATTGGCTTTGGTCTATAAAATAGCCTCGTTGCCTGGACATATCAATAATGTCTTTCATGCTTAATTCCCAAACTGTTTTATATAACTCTTTAATATCCTCCGGAATATTTTCTATTTGTTGAATGGAACCGTTTGCGCGCATCAGATCCTGCTTGAGGTTTTCATTCCATAATCCAAGTTTAACCAGGTCTTCCAATAAATGCTTATTCACTACAATAAATTCCCCTGAAAGTACTCTTCGGGTATAAATGTTTGATGTATAAGGTTCAAAACATTCATTATTACCCAAAATTTGTGAAGTAGAAGCTGTAGGCATGGGTGCCACCAAAAGCGAATTACGCACTCCGTGCTTTTCTATTTTCTTGCGCAATTTGTCCCAATCCCACCTTCCGGAAAGTTCTTCATCCTTAACTCCCCATAAGTTATGTTGAAATTGCCCCTGGGAAATAGGTGATCCTTCGTAACTTGAATACGCACCTTCTTCTTTTGCCTGTTCCATTGATGCTGTAACAGCCGCATGGTAAAGGGTTTCAAAAATATCCTGATTTAGTTGTTTGGCCTCATCACTTGTAAAAGGCAGGCGCAACATGATAAAAGCATCGGCAAGACCCTGCACTCCCAACCCTATGGGCCTGTGACGCATATTAGAATTCCTGGCCTCTTCAACCGGATAATAATTACGATCAATTACTCTATTGAGGTTTTTGGTCACCCTTTTGGTGACCCTATGAAGTTCCTTGTGATCAAATTCCCCATTTTTTATAAACATGGGCAATGCAATAGACGCAAGGTTACACACGGCAACTTCATCCGGAGAGGTGTATTCCATTATCTCCGTACATAAGTTGGAAGAGCGGATTGTTCCCAGATTCTTCTGATTGCTCTTCCTGTTTGCTGCATCTTTATACAACATGTATGGCGTTCCGGTCTCTATTTGTGATTCCAGGATTTTTTCCCACAGTTCTCGGGCCCGGATTGTTTTTCTGCCTTTACCTGCAGCCTCATAGCCCGTATATAATTTTTCAAATTTCTCACTGTGGTTGGTGAATAAGCCAGGGCATTCATTAGGACACATTAATGTCCATTCCGCATCAGCCTCTACCCTTTTCATAAAAAGATCTGGGACCCACATGGCATAGAAAAGGTCTCTTGCCCGCATTTCCTCTTTCCCATGATTTTTTTTAAGGTCTAAAAAATCAAAAATATCTGCATGCCAAGGCTCCACGTATATGGCAAAACTACCTTTACGCTTTCCTCCCCCCTGATCAACATAACGGGCGGTGTCGTTAAAAACCTGTAACATGGGTACAATTCCATTAGATGTACCATTTGTTCCGGCAATATATGAACCCGTTGCTCTTACGTTGTGTATAGACAACCCGATACCCCCGGCTGATTGAGAAATTTTTGCTGTTTGCTTTAAGGTATCATAAATACCATCAATACTATCATCTTTCATTGCCAATAAAAAACATGAAGACATTTGTGGTTTAGGAGTACCTGAATTAAACAATGTTGGTGTAGCATGTGTAAAGTACTTCTTGGACATGAGCTCATAAGTCTCAATGGCTGATTCCAAATCGTCAAGATGAATGCCAACAGCTACCCTCATTAACATGTGCTGAGGCCTTTCAGCTATTTTTCCATTTAACTTCAGAAGGTAAGATCGTTCCAGTGTTTTAAAGCCAAAAT
The DNA here is from genome assembly GCA_024642325.1 of Eudoraea sp. Taxonomy (GTDB): domain Bacteria; phylum Bacteroidota; class Bacteroidia; order Flavobacteriales; family Flavobacteriaceae; genus Eudoraea. The sequence goes on from JAHEBI010000110.1 coordinate 2,857, forward strand.
AATCATACCCAAAATCCCTATTATAAATTATGGTAGAATCCAGCAAATCAGCATTCTCAGAGATAACTTTAAAAACCTCATCAGATAATAAAGGGGCTTTTTTGCCTGTTCTCGGATTTATATATTCATGCAAATCCTTCATTGTTTCATAGAAGGACTTTTTGGTGTTCTTATGCAGGTTGGAGACAGAGATTCGGGCAGCCAGTTTAGCGTAATCCGGATGTGCCGTTGTTAATGTTGCTGCAATTTCAGCTGCCAGATTATCCAGTTCAGATGTGGTTACACCATCGTATAGGCCTTCAATTACCCTCATGGCAACTTTTACCGGATCTACCAGTCCGTTAAGCCCATAACAAAGCTTGCGTACTCTGGCCGTGATCTTATCGAACATCATCGGCTCTTTTCTTCCGTCTCTTTTTACTACATACATGTGATTCTACCTATTTTTAAGTCTTATGTTGGTTATATTAAATGATATAAAAAAAACTATAGAATGGGAACAATACTATGTTCTATCCTTTAAAAATCAGCATCGAAACTGATCTTTTGAGCATCGACATCCTTATCCTTGTTAAGCACCCCGGCCTTTTGATATTCAGAAACACGTTTCTCGAAGAAATTGGTTTTCCCTTGCAAAGAAATCATATCCATAAAATCAAATGGATTTGTAGAGTTGTAGACCTTTTCACATTCCAATTCAACCAGTAACCTATCGGTGACGAACTCCAGGTATTGCGTCATGAGTTTGGCATTCATTCCTATAAGGCTTACCGGAAGTGATTCTGTAATAAATTCACGTTCGATATTCAAGGCATCTACAAGTATTTCTGTGATTCGTTTTTTTGGAACCTTGTTAACCAGGTGTTTGTTATGCAGGTGTACCGCATAATCACAATGCATTCCCTCGTCTCTGGATATAAGTTCATTTGAGAAAGTAAGCCCAGGCATTAAACCCCTCTTTTTTAACCAAAAGATAGAACAAAAAGCGCCTGAAAAGAAGATACCCTCAACTGCTGCAAAAGCTATTAATCTTTCCGCAAAGCTCGGGGAATCAATCCATTTTAATGCCCAATCTGCCTTTTTCTTAATAGCTGGAAAATTTTCAATTGCCTTAAACAGAATACCCTTCTCCTTTTCATCTTTAACGTAAGTATCTATTAATAAAGAATACGTTTCAGAGTGGATATTTTCCATCATAATCTGGAATCCGTAAAAGAATTTTGCTTCTGAATATTGAACTTCATTTACAAAATTCTCGGCAAGGTTTTCATTTACTATTCCATCTGAAGCTGCAAAAAAAGCTAATATGTGCTTAACGAAATACTTTTCATCCTCACTTAGTTTATTGTTCCAATCTGTTAAATCCTCATGAAGATCTATCTCCTCAGCAGTCCAAAAACAAGCTTCACATTTTTTATACCATTCCCATAAATCATGGTGTTGTATAGGGAATATTACAAATCGATCCTCGTTTTCCTGTAAAATTGGCTCAAAGGCTGCAGACATTTTTTCTTTTTTTTTAGTGTTAATTTAGGATGTGATTTCCGGTTGGTTGGGGTTAACAAAGATTCAAAAATGTTATCAAATTGTAAAGAAGGTTTTATTAAATACTACCCAAAGTTTTTAACACAGTATGTTGAAATCTACCTTCGCCATTGATGTTTGCTGCCTTTTAGGGAAAGTAAATTATTTGATAAAAGAACACTATGATGGCACATTAAATATTAAACCAAGAAGTATGTTTTATTATACTTTTTGGTTTTTTACTAAAGTAATTTAAAGTGGGATTGTTTTAAACCGATGCGGCTGAGCTTATTACAAAAAAATAAGGCTCAATATTCAGTGTGCGGAATGCTTTGCGCATATAAAATTAACACAATTACATTTACAAGCTCAAATTCAAATTCCATGCTTCAGAAATGCCCTTAACGACATAAAACTGTTGAAATTATTTAATAAATGATTTTGCCGCAAAAATATTTGAATCGTGTCCAGTAGTGATTCCTTTTGCAGACTTGAAGTAATTCATCAAAAAAACCTGTCGGACCCGAAGGCTATTGTTTAAATATCGATAAAAAAATACTGCCAAACCGTACGGCTCAAACAGGTGTATATATTTTAATTACCTCTTGGGTCTGCTGATCTAGGTAGTTCCCCCGAAACCTAAAAATCGAGCAAATTTCATGACCAACATGATTGGTATGGTTATCCAATTAGCAATTACACCTATGGGATTGCATTAAAGCAAAAGTTCATCTTTACAGATTTACTATCCCGGAGTCGTACTCATGGTTTGACAGTTTTATGTATTCCTTAAAATCTAAAACCGCAATAATTCTTCAATGAACTTAATTTTTTTTGTTGAGCAAATATATATTTATATCAATCAATTAAATTACCCTTCTTCTATTTTCTCAAAGCAACAAAATTACCCTTTATATCAATACTCTTTTTAGTGGTATTTTCAAAAACTACATTCATACTTCCTTCCACTACTTTCTCATTAATGTTATTAATACTAATACTGCCGTTTTTTGTAAAAAATGGCAATTCCCCATATTGACTGATATTGGCAAACCCAAAAACACCTTCAAAATTATTAAAGAAACCTTTAATGTTCGTAGAGATTTTATATCGTCCATTGTCAATTTTAGCCGAGCTGTATTGTTGGGAAACAAAAAAGCCCAAAGAATGACTTGGCAAATTTTGCTGATCTGTGAGATTCAATTTTAAAATTGTATACTCTTTCCCTTTGGAAGAACGCTTCACAATAGTTTCAAAATTTATCGCACCCTGAAGCTGTAACTCGCTTTCTCCTGAGACATTTAATAAATAACTTCCTTCCGATAAGGGGATCTCATCGGTGATAATTTCAGTAGTCGAATTAGCGGTAAAAATGAAAGACAAAATAACCCATAGACCAACCTTTAGGGATTTTATAACGATCTGAGGCATGGTAGATTATTTTAAGTTTTTATGCGGAACACTATTCAGACTCCTGGCCCTGGTCGTCTGCCAAAAGTTGATTAATGTTATTCTCCCCAAGCACTATTTCATCTATCCTTACCGAGTGCTCCTTATTGTCTGTTAAAACCGCAAACAATATTGCCAAGACTAAAAAAGCAAAAAATATGACACATTTTTTCATTGGTTCACATGTACTTTTCAGGTGTTCACGTTCAATAGTAATCTTTAGAGAATTTCTCCAAAGCCAAATTATATGGTTTCATTTAACGCTCACTATTGATTTGTATAATTGGTATTGAATTATGTATAAATTGCACATACCAAAATCAATTTTAAATTGTATTTTTTATTTTATTGAATATCAGTACCTTATAAATCTAATATCCCTTAATAGTTTTTTTTAATAATATCTACAAACGGTAAATATCTTCTGTGAAATGTCAATTTTAAGTATATTCAACCCAACCATACTCCTTTTTAATCTATCCATACAAATTTTAAAAAGTCCCGAGAGCAATACATCTAATTTTGTAACTTACATGAATTGAAGAAGTAATGTTAGAAGCCGTACTTGTAGACGATGAAAAAAATGCACTGCAAAGTCTTGCATGGGAATTGACTAATTTCAGTGATGAAATACATATAGTTGCTTCTTTTACAGATCCCTTCGAAGCACTTAGCTATCTTAATACGAATACCCCGGATTGTCTGTTTTTGGACATTGAAATGCCTACTATGGATGGATTTCAGTTTATTCAAAAATTAAATAATAAAGATTTCCCAGTGGTCATTACTACTGCCTACAATCAATATGCAATTAAAGCACTTAAAAATGAGGCCATAGATTATCTGTTAAAACCCATTGACTCCGATGATTTAAGTGATACTATTTTGAAAATTAAAAAGTTTAATTCCAAAAATTACACAGCCGAAAGACTGGAAAAACTTTTATTGAATTTTAATTCTATTGAAAAGAAAAAGAAAATTACCTTGAACACGGATGGAAAATTAGTATTTCTGGAAAATAATCAAATCCTATATGCCGAATCTGATGGTAATTACAGCACAATTTACCTCACCGATGGCCACAAGATTGTCCTTACCAAAAAATTAAAAGAAGTTAATGATTTGCTGCCAAGTGATTCTTTTTTCAGAATCCATAACTCTTATATAATTAACCTTTCCAAAATCAAAGAGTTTCTCAAAACTGATGGATATGTTATACTTGAATCCAATCATAAGATACCCGTATCCCGTCAAAAAAAGTCGGATTTTTTAGATTTGTTATAATCAATTCGAAAATTATCCATGATAAAAAGTTTTAAAATCCCTCATATTCCTTTTAATTGGGCTAATTATTCCATACTTCTTTATGCTTTCATTGTTGTTTTTTTAAATGAAGTTAAAGCGCAGGACTTATCTAAAAGTTTTAAAGAAACAACGGAACGACTTATCTCAGATGCTCCTCAGACTTATAAAGACCTGGATATGGTATTAAGGCCGATACTCCGCGATACCAGTTTGATACGTTATTTTGCAAATGCTTCAGTGAAGGAAAACTACCCTGCAGGAACATCCTATGCATTAAATAAATTGGGTATATACTACCGGG
>JAHEBI010000111.1 GCA_024642325.1 Eudoraea sp.
TTCCCACAAATTGATTTGCTTCTTCCAGGTTGGTGATTTTCATATTTTCTCCATCCCATAATAACTTCTTACGTGCAAAAAATTCCATTTTCCCTTCGCTGTTCTCTTTTCTCAACATATAACTGCGGATTGCGAGATTACCCATTAAGACAGTCTCCGTCATTGGTCCGGCATAATCAAAGGACGAAGTTAAAGCCAGGTGTTCCGGGCTGTTAAATCCAGCTGTACAGGCGTCTACCCATTTACGCTGATGACCGTATTCAGGCTCCTCATTTTCTTCTGTTTCGGGACCAAAATCCGTGGTGCCGTCATTGAGATATAATTTTGGTGTTAATGGGGAACTATCATTTATGTTGGTGGAAATGATACCATTTTCACCAATGATAAGCACTCCATTATAACTTCCCGGTCCTCCAATATCACTATCTGCAGGGATTATTTTCGGATGTGAGGGCCGTATACCGCCATCGCTCCAGGTCATTTCTATGTTGGATTTACTTTTTTCTGTCGCCTCAAAATGCAGGGTAATGAATGAAGAAGGAGGACATCCTTCCGGATGGTAATCGGCGTTCCACATTTGGGTATAAACCGTACCGGCACTACATTCTGCATCGGTAGGATATTTTAGCCCCAGGGTCCTGAAAGGGATATCAATAAGATGGCAGCCTACATCCCCAAGTGCTCCGGTCCCATAATCCCACCATCCTCTCCAGTTAAACGGATGTAAATCAGGTGTATAAGGCCTGTATTCAGCAGGCCCAAGCCAAAGATCCCAATTTAAATCTTTGGGTTTTAAATTTTCATCTGGTTCCGGCATAGCATAGCCTTGCGGCCATACGGGACGATTAGTCCAGACCTGTACCTTGGATATTTGTCCAAGCACACCGGAATCTACCCATTTTTGAACCATTCCCAAAAGGGGATTGGATCCTCCCTGGTTGCCCATCTGACTAACAATCTTATTATTTCTTGCCACTTCCGTAAGCACCCTTGCTTCCCTGATATTATGGGTCAGTGGTTTTTGGACATAAACATGTATGCCCCTTTCCATCGCAAAAGCGGCGGCAGGGCCATGAAGATGATCCGGAGTAGAGATAGTAACAGCGTCAATATCCTTTTCTTTATCCAACATCACCCTGAAATCTTCATATAATTTTGCTTTGGGGAAATTAGTTACAGAAGCTGAAGCATTTCCTGAAAAATCTACATCGCAAAGTGCAACAATTCTTTCCCTGCCATTTACCGAAGCATTCAGAATATCACTTGTGCCCTTTCCACCAGCGCCGATAGCCGCCAGATTTAACTGATCACTGGGGGCCGTATATCCAATGCCGCCTAGAACATGTCTGGGAACAATAAAAATTGAGGAAGCGATGGCTCCTTTTTTTATAAATGATCTGCGGGAGGTTGAATGTGATGTTTTTGGGTTATTCATAATGGTTGATTATAGGTTGTACGTCAAAAAAATTAATGCCATAAAGTTCTTTACCTTTCACTTATATGCTGGTTATTTAAGCTGTCCGGATATTCATATAGACCCGGGGATATATTTATTTAGAGGTTGATTCAGATAAAGATAATGAATACCGTTGAGCCTACATAAGTACTTTGCCATATTCAAAAAAACTAAATGGATTGTAGTTGTTTTAAGGAAACTACTTGCGATAAAGGGATCTAAACAGCCTTAGCCGGAAAGTATTGTAAAGAGTTATGAGGCTAATTCCGGTTTTTTAGCCATCGGCTGAAGTACTTCGAGGGCTTTATGTACAGATTTAATATGATCAAAAATCAAAAGCAACCTAAGCCCATTGCGGGTTTGTTTTTCCTTAAGCCTGCAGGTTTCCTTATGTTGCTGTACATAGGAAAGAACTTTGGAAAATTCAGCACTTTGAAAAAAGGCGGATTGCTGATCTGAAATAAAGTAGCCCATTAGTTTTCCTTTCTTTAAAACAATTTTTTCCAAGCCTATGGAGGTGGCTATCCACTTTATCCTTACGGAATTCAATAAATCCTCGACCTGCGTCGGATATGCGCCAAATCTGTCAATTATTTGAGCCTCAAATTTGGAAAGTTCTTCTTCTGTTTTAAGCGTGTTTAATTCCGTATAAAGATTTAATCGTTCTGTAGTATTGTTAATATAATCATCCGGGAACAGCAATTCAAAATCTGAATCTAACTGTGTATCTCTCACAAATATTTTTTCCTTGCCTTCGGTTTCTTCATAGAGGTCTTTGAATTCATTTTCTTTTAATTCATCAATGGCTTCCGATAATATTTTTTGGTAGGTTTCAAATCCAATTTCGTTTATAAAACCACTTTGCTCACCGCCTAAAAGGTCTCCTGCCCCTCTAATTTCAAGGTCTTTCATCGCAATATTAAATCCACTTCCCAGTGCCGTAAACTGTTCCAAAGCCTGAATTCGTTTTCTTGCCTCGGGGGTCATTACCTCATAAGGCGGAGTAATGAAATAACAAAATGCCTTTTTATTACTTCGTCCCACTCGCCCCCTCATCTGGTGCAGATCACTTAAGCCGAAGTTATTGGCGTTATTGATAAAAATTGTATTGGCATTGGTCACATCCAAACCACTTTCCACGATAGTAGTGGAGACCAGGACATCAAATTCCCCATTCATAAAGGCGAGCATTAAAGTTTCCAATTTCCTGCCTTCCATTTGTCCGTGGCCTATACCTACCTTAGCATCCGGAACTAACCTCTGAATCATTCCGGCAACCTCCTTTATATTTTCTATCCTGTTGTGAATAAAGAAGATTTGCCCGCCTCTTTGAATTTCATAGGATATGGCATCGCGTATTATTTCTTCGCTAAATTGTATCACATGACTTTCTATGGGATACCGGTTGGGTGGAGGGGTATTTATCACAGACAAATCCCTGGCGGCCATCAAACTAAATTGCAGGGTTCTTGGAATAGGAGTTGCCGTTAGGGTAAGAACGTCCACATTTTCTTTAATTGATTTTAATTTGTCTTTTACTGCTACCTCAAATTTTTGTTCTTCATCAACAATGAGTAATCCCAGGTCTTTAAACTGGACATTTTTGTTGGCCAATTGATGAGTACCAATAATAATATCAATTTTTCCCGATTTTAATTCCTCAAGGATTATTCGTTTTTCTTTGGCGGTTCGAAAACGATTAAGATAATCTACTTTAACAGGCATTTCCTCCAATCGTTTTGTAAATGTCCTGTGGTGTTGAAAGGCAAGTATAGTGGTGGGTACTAAAACTGCTACTTGTTTTCCGTTTTCTGCAGCCTTAAATGCCGCCCTTATGGCAACTTCAGTTTTTCCGAAACCCACATCGCCGCAAACAAGTCTATCCATGGGTCTTTCACTTTCCATGTCCTTTTTGATGTCCTCTGTGGCAGTACTTTGATCCGGAGTGTCTTCATAGATAAAAGAAGCTTCCAGTTCAAGTTGCAGGTAACTGTCCGGTGCGTATTGAAAACCTTTGTCGAGCCTTCTTTTGGCGTAGACTTTAATAAGGTCAAAGGCTATTTTTTTTACCCTTGATTTTGTCTTTTGTTTAAGTTTTTTCCATGCTGCTGATCCCAGTTTGTATATTTTGGGAACCGCTCCATCTTTTCCGTTGTATTTGGAGATCTTGTGTAAAGAATGAATACTTACATACAGAATGTCACGCTCACCATACATTAATTTAATGGCCTCCTGCTTTTTACCCTCAACGTCAATTTTTTGAAGTCCACCAAATATGCCTATGCCATGGTCTATGTGGGTAACATAGTCGCCTATTTCCAATTTATTGAGGTCCTTTAGGGTAATGGCCTGTTTCTTTGCATAACCATTTCTCAAATGAAATTTATGATAGCGTTCAAAAATCTGATGGTCTGTATAACATGCCACTTTAAGGTCATGATCTATAAAGCCCTGGTATAAGGGAAACACCCTGGTTTTATAATGTACGTTTTCATCTACTTCATCAAATATGTCGTGAAATCTTTTGGTTTGAACGTCTGAGGAACAGAAAATATAATTTTCATAACCCTGGTGGTTGTTCTCATTGAGATTTGTGATGAGTAAATCAAATTTCTTATTGAAGGAAGGCTGAGGGGTAGTATTAAAAGTTATACTCTCAGAATTTTGTACTTTATTAAAACCCCCTAAGGTAACTAAGGTGAAGGTTGTTAATTGCTCTTTTAATAAGCCGGAATGCGCAAATAATTCTTCAGGTTTAGATTGTTTTAATTCAGAATTTAGTTCTCCAAATGCCTTTTCAGCTTTTTCATAAAACAAATCAATCCTGTCATAAATTAATTCCGGGTCTTTTAAGAATATGACTGTATCCGGACTTATATATTTGATAAAACTTTCACGGCTTTCATCGAGGTGTTTATTTTCCACATTGGGAATTATTCGAATCCGGTTGACCGTGTTGGTGGATAATTGGGTTTCCACGTCAAAGGTCCTCATACTCTCTACTTCATCTCCAAAAAATTCTATTCTATAAGGTTCATCATGTGAAAAGGAAAAGACATCCAGAATGCCGCCACGTACTGAAAATTCACCAGGTTCGGTAACAAAATCCACCCTTTTGAAATGATACTCAAAAAGAACTTCGTTCAGAAAATCCAATGAAAGCGTATCCGACTTATTTATTTTCAATGTGTTTTTGGTCAGTTCTTTTCTTGTGACTACCTTTTCAAAAAGCGCATCGGGGTAAGTAATGATTACTGCCGGTTTTTTTCGGGAATTAATGCGGTTCAGAACTTCTGCCCTAAGCAAAACATTCGCATTATCGGTTTCTTCAATTTGATATGGCCTTCGGTAACTTCCCGGATAGAAGAGTACGTCATTTTCACCAACAAGCTGTTCAAGGTCGTTAAGTACATATGCCGCTTCCTCTTTATCATTCAAAACGAGGAGAAAAGGGCGATCTGTTTTGTTAAATATCTCGGAGGTTACAAAGGATAAGGAGGATCCGTTAAGACCATTAAGAGTAATATTAGTTTTTTTTTGGGCAATAAAATCCTGCAGTTTCCCAAGTTGTGGAGACTGTGCATACAGTTGCTGCAATAAAGATTTGGTCAACCGCTAAAATTTGTGCAAATATAATTGCTCAAAGTAAGGAAGACCAGAGATTGTCTCAAATTTTTATAATATTGTTATCCGCAATGGCAAAAACCTCGTCTTTCTTTGCCTTTTTCATAGTATGAGACCCGGTAAATTCACCAAATGCCGGAAGGATTAACTGATCTTGTGTTTTAAAAAAGCAAGGCAGGCGAAGCGATTGTTTTCCTTTGCCTCTAAGTTGAATTGCAGGATGAATGTGCCCTGAAAAATTAAAGTACCCTTGTCGTTCTTCCGGGTGATGGGTCAGCAGAAATTTTTCTGAGGCTAATTCTGAAACCACCTGAATCCCGATTCGTTCATACCTCAGGGGTGAAATTATATCGTGATTTCCTCTGATTAAAATAAACTTTAGTTCGGAATTTTTGACCCAGGTTTCAAAGAGTTCCCATTCCCGATTTAAAGAAGAGTGAAATAAATCTCCCAAAAAACAAACTATTTTCGGGTTAAAAAAGGCAATTGTATCATCCAATAAATTAAAATTGCCATAAATGGCCTGCTGGGGTACGGCAGCTCCAAATTTTCTAAAATGTGATATTTTACCTAGATGCATGTCACTGATCAAAAGTGTATCCTGCTCCTGCCAAAAAAGGGTACCACTCGGATGGAGCACGAAATTCTGATCTCTGATTTGTATGGTTTGGGTCATCTCTTCAAAGATAGATAATGTGAGGGGGATACAATAAATGAATTCCTTTCGGATGTTCTATTATTCATTTACTATTTGTTAAAATCGCAGTCATTCTTTTGATACGGTCTGCCAACTTTTCACTGGATAGTTTTTCCCTCAATCTGTCAGTGATTATAGGGAAAGAAAATGGTGTAGGGCTGGCACATGATCTCCATACGATATTTTGACCTGCAATTCTTTCGAGTGCAATTCGCAAACGCCCCTCTTCCAGCTGGTGCTCAAAGGTCTCTCTGAAGGCCTGTTGAAATAATAGGTTATCCGGTTCATAATCTCTGAAAACATCAAACAAAAGCTGTGAATTACTTTGTAAATGTTTCATTTTAATACCTTTTTCCGGGTATCCGGTAAAAACCATCCCACTAATCACTGCAACATCCCGAAATTTACGCCGGGCCATCTCTGTTGAATTCAGGCTTTTTTGGAGATCATCAAACAGATATGAGGTTGTAAATAAATCGTTGTCCAGAACCTGTTGCATATCCACTGCTTTATCGGACAAAAGTTCAAAACCGTAATCGTTGAAGGCCAGGGAAAACGAAATAGGTGCTAACAGGCTAATTCTGTAACTCAACAAACTGCCCATGGCCTCATGAACAAATCGACCTTCAAAAGGATAGAAAACATGATGGTATCCCTCCTGGGTTTGAAAGGTTTCTATTAAAAATTCATTTGGTTTAGGCACAATACTTTCCAGCTTTTGCCTTGTAAAAATAGTTTGGAGCGCTCTTATTTCAGGAGTCTGTTTCTCCGGGCTTAACTGGACTGTATACAGTTCTTCCCTTAATAATTTTGACATTTGTGCAGATAGCGTTAACCTGCCACCCATCCAACTGGGTACTTTTGAAGATTTTTTTGATGAATTTCGCACATGTGCCTGCATTTCTTTAATCCTGATAAATTCCAGGTTTCTTCCGGCAAAGGTAAATACATCACCTTGCTTTAATTTGGAAATAAAAGATTCTTCTATGGTTCCTATATAGCCTCCTTTTTGATAACGAACTGTAATATTTGCATCGCTGACAATTGTGCCTATCTGAAACCGGTGCCTCATGGCAACCCCGCGATTGGTTACCTTAAATTTTCCATTTTCGTCTACCTCTACTTTTTTATATTCATCATAAGATTGTAAACTCTGACTTCCCAAAACAACAAAATTCAAAAGCCAGTGCCATTCATTTAATGTTATGTTTTGGTAGCAAAAGGTTTGTTTAATCTCCGTATAAATTTTATCCGGAAAAAAACCCTCCGAGATTGCCAGAGTGATTAAGTATTGAACCAATACGTCAAAGCTATTGAGGTAGGGGAGTCTGTCTTCAACTGCTTTCTTTTCTACCGCTTGTTTCAGGGCAGAGGATTCCACGAGTTCAATGGCATGTGTAGGAAGGAAATAAATAATACTTTCTTGGCCGGGCCGGTGTCCGCTTCGCCCTGCCCTTTGTAAAAACCGGGCAACACCTTTAGGCCCGCCAATTTGCACCACAGTTTCCACAGGAGCGAAATCTACTCCAAGATCTAGGCTGGAAGTACATACCACTGCTTTGAGGCTTTCATTTCTTATGGCTTGTTCTACCCATTGCCGTGTTTCCTTATTTATACT